>JBOFSC010000459.1:0-4740 GCA_051651345.1 Enterobacteriaceae bacterium | reverse complement strand
TGGTGGTGGAGTGTGTCCAGGCCATGCGCGCAGTAACCACGCTGCCTGTTACGGTAAAAACCCGCATAGGGATCGACCACCAGGATAGCTACCAATTTCTGTGTGATTTTATCGGCCAGGTGGCGCAACAAGGGGGTTGCGATACCTTTATTATCCACGCCCGTAAAGCCTGGCTGTCAGGACTTAGCCCTAAAGAAAACCGCGAGATCCCGCCGCTCGATTACCAGCGGGTCTACCAGCTGAAACAGGATTTTCCCCATCTGACCATCGCCATTAATGGCGGCATTCAAACCCTGCAGGAAGCTCTGACACATTTGCATTATGTGGATGGCGTCATGATGGGGCGCGCCGCCTATCAAAATCCTTCTCTGTTGCTCGGGGTGGATCCGTTACTGTTTGGCAGTGAAGCACCCGCCACAGATAGCCAGGCGGCTGTGGAGGCGCTCTATCCTTATATAGAGCAGCAACTTACTGAAGGGGGAAACCTTAATCATATTACCCGCCATATTCTTGGTCTGTTTCAGGGCCAGCCTGGTGCCAGACAGTGGCGTCGCTATTTGAGTGAAAATGCCCATAACAGGGGGGCAGGTGTGGAAGTGGTCAGGCAGGCACTACAATATGTCATATCAGGTTAGCTAAAATCACCATATAATAACGAAATCCGCATCACACATAACAAAGGATATTTGACATATCCAGCATAATCAACAGGATGAAAGTGGCATATTTATTGCTTTTCAATAAGAAGGGAATCTTACCTGGAGGAGAAAAATGATGCTGGAGATTCTGTTTGTTCTGTTTTTCTTTGCTGTGGTGCTTTTTTCAGGCATCTCATTGCTGGCGGTGTTTGCAGCGTTGCTGATCAGCGCGCTGTTTATGATCCTGGGAGGGTTACTCTCTCTGGTGGTGACACTTTTTCCCTGGTTAGTGGCTATCCTGGTGCTGATCTGGGGCTGGCGGGCTATTCGTGGCAGGTAGCGGTCTAGCAGAGAGTCTCTGTTGACCAGGGGTGTGATGGAGTATACTAAGCTTTTTACAAGACATTAGGTCAGTCTCTTATCAGGATAAGGCTTCATATGACAGTTAAACCCGCGACCACTAAGCCTGCCACCTTTAAGGATCGTCTGGTTGAAGGGATCAAGCTTCCCCCTCACTCCACAGAAGCAGAACAATCTGTTCTCGGCGGTTTGATGCTGGATAACGATCGCTGGGACAGTGTGGCAGAGCGTGTCACCGGTAATGATTTCTACAGCCGTCCGCACCGTCTGATCTTTGATGATATGCAGCGCCTGCTGGAACAGGGGCGCCCCATTGACTTGATCACCCTGTCTGAATCGCTGGAACAGCGCGCTGAGCTGGACAATGTCGGGGGCTTCGCTTATCTGGCCGAGCTGGCTAAAAATACACCCAGTGCGGCCAATATCGTCGCCTACGCTGAGATTGTCCATGAGAGGGCCGTGGTCAGAAGGCTGATTGCGGTGGCCAATGAGATTGGAGATAACTGCTATGATCCACAAGGGCGTAGCAGTGAAGATCTGCTGGATCTGGCGGAGTCTAAGGTCTTTCAGATAGCAGAACAGCACTCCAGTAAAGATGACGGTCCTAAAAGTATCGATCAAATTCTGGAAGCCACGGTTTCCCGTATCGAACTGTTGTACCAGCAGCCCCATGATGGGGTGACGGGTGTCTCTACCGGTTTTACCGATCTGGATAAAAAAACAGCGGGTTTACAACGTTCTGATCTGATTATTGTCGCCGCTCGTCCCTCCATGGGTAAAACCACTTTTGCCATGAACCTGTGCGAAAATGCGGCCATGCTGCAGGAAAAACCGGTGCTGATCTTTAGCCTTGAGATGCCTGGTGAGCAGATTATGATGCGTATCCTGGCGTCACTGTCGCGGGTGGACCAGACCAAGATCCGTACAGGACAACTGGATGATGAGGATTGGGCGCGAATTTCCAGCTCTATGGGTATTTTGCTGGAAAAACGCAATATGTATATTGATGACTCTTCCGGATTGACGCCGACAGAACTGCGCTCCCGGGCCCGTCGTCTCTACCGGGAACATGGTGGCCTGAGCCTGATTATGGTGGACTACCTGCAACTGATGCGGGTACCTTCCCTGACGGACAACCGCACATTAGAGATAGCCGAAATCTCCCGTTCACTTAAAGCGCTGGCGAAAGAGCTGCAGGTGCCGGTTGTCGCCCTGTCACAGCTTAACCGTAGCCTGGAGCAGCGGGCAGATAAACGTCCGGTTAACTCGGATCTGCGCGAATCGGGCTCCATCGAGCAGGATGCGGATTTGATCATGTTTATCTATCGTGATGAAGTGTACAACGACAACAGCGACGAAAAAGGCATTGCCCGTATTATTATCGGCAAGCAGCGTAACGGGCCTATTGGTACGGTGAAATTAACCTTTCAGGGGCAGTGGTCACGTTTCGATAATTATGCCGGCCCGCAATATGATGATGAATAAAACCCAAAAATGATGATAAATAAAACCCAAAACGAGGTATCAGAGGTAGATGAAAGCCGCAACCGCCATCATTGATCGAACCGCTTTACGACATAATCTGCAACAGATACACCATCTGGCACCACAGAGCAAGGTGATGGCTGTGGTCAAAGCCAATGCCTATGGACATGGATTATTGGAGGTCGCCAAAACCTTGCAGAAAGCGGACTGTTTTGGTGTGGCACGCGTCAGCGAAGCGCTGGCGCTACGTTCCGGGGGGATCGTTAAACCTATTTTGCTGCTGGAAGGCTTTATCTCGGCCCACGATTTGCCGATTTTGGTGGCCAATAATATTGATACGGTGCTGCATAATGAAGAACAGCTACACGCCCTGGAGCGGGCTGAGCTGGAGCGTCCGGTCAAGGTCTGGATGAAAGTGGACAGTGGTATGCACCGGCTGGGTGTGCGTCCGGAGCAGGCGGAAGCCTACTACCAGCGCCTGCTGGCCTGCTCCAGCATTGAGCAGCCGGTGAATCTGATGACCCATTTCAGTCGCGCAGATGAACCCGATCAACCCTCTACGGCAGAGCAGATAGCCCGGTTTGAACAATTTGTGGCGGATAATCCAGGGCAGATCTCCATGGCCGCCTCTGCGGGCATTTTGTTATGGCCTCAATCGCATCGGGATTGGGTGCGTCCTGGTATTCTGTTGTATGGCGTGGCTCCTTTGTCGAATCCCTCTGCAGCGGCTTATGGTTTTAAACCGGTGATGACCCTGAAAAGTTACCTGATAGCGGTGCGGGAACATCATCGTGGCGAGCAGGTGGGATACGGTGGTGTGTGGCGCAGTGCCCGGGATACCCGTCTGGGCGTTGTGGCTATCGGTTATGGCGATGGTTATCCGCGAGATGCGGCTTCAGGAACCCCTGTGTGGATCAATGGTCGTGAAGTGCCTATTGTCGGTCGGGTGTCCATGGATATGATCTCTGTGGACCTGGGGCCGAATGCCGAGGAGCAAGTGGGTGATGAGGTGATTTTATGGGGCAGTGAGCTGCCGGTGGAAAAAATTTCCCAGTGTACCGGTATCTCCAGCTATGAATTGATCACCCGTCTGACCAGCCGGGTAGAGATGGAATATAAAGGCCGATAGCGCCAAATAGTGCCAGAGGCCGGGAGTTGGCCTCTGGTGATATCATTGTTACTGCTTGATCCCTTCCACATTCAGCGTCAATTCTACTTCCTGTGAAGCCGGACCCAGATCTTTCTCAATCTTGAACTCTTTCATTTTGAATTTAGTGGTACCAATAAATCCCGCCCGCTCTTTACCCCAGGGATCCGGACCGGCACCGACCAGCTTAGCGTTAATCTGAATCGGTTTGGTGACGCCATTTAAGGTCAGATTGCCATCAATCAGATAATCATCTCCCTGCTTAGTCACTTTAGTGGATTGAAAGTGCGCTTCAGGGTTCTTTTTCACATTTAAGAAATCCGCACTGCGCAGATGCTTATCGCGCTCAGCATGATTGGTATCGACACTGTCTGTTTTGATCAGCACATTGACACTGTCTGCTGATGGATTGGCAGGATCGAAGTTAAAAGTACCGCTGAAATCCTTAAACATGCCATAGATCCAGCTGTACCCCAGGTGCTGAATACGAAAGACGATACTGGCATGATTGCCCTCATTATCGATCTTATAAGTGGCTGCAGAAGCATTGGCGCTGGCAAACAGGGTGGCTGAGGCGACCAGCGCAAGCACGGTTTTTTTAAGCCTTGTATTAATCATAAGCATAGAGTGATTCTCCTTGGGAGGTCAGTGGCCCAGCATCCGTTTTAGAGTGCTGTCTTTATCGATAAAGTGGTGTTTGATAGCCATGGCACCATGGGCCAGGGCCAGTATAATTAAGGTCCATGCAGCAGTAAGGTGAACTGTGCCGGCAATATCTGCCTGATCGGGAATGTCCGTGATCAGCGCAGGCACTGTAAACCAGTCAAAGACCATAATCGGTTGCCCATCGGCGGTCGAGATCAAATATCCGGCAAACAGAGTAATAAAGATCAGCAGGTAGATCGCAAGGTGTCCCAGCTTCGCCATCAGACGCAGCAGAGGGCCATGATTGGGTAGCGCTGCAGGGGTGGGATTACATAAGCGCCAGACCAGGCGGGCAACCATCACCGCAGCCAGCAGGATCCCTACGGATTTATGCAGATGGGGTGCTTCATGATACCAGGGGCTATAGTAGGAGAGCGAAGTCATCCATAAGCCCACCCCAAACAT
>JBOFSC010000458.1:0-13497 GCA_051651345.1 Enterobacteriaceae bacterium | reverse complement strand
TATCTGCGCGGCCCCGGCTATCGTACTGCAATCCCATCAGCTATTTCCTGGAGCCAATATGACTGGTTACCCCGGTCTGCGTGATCAAATTGCCCCACAGCAGTGGCTGGATAAAAGGCTGTGCTATGACGATCGCTACAAATTATTGACCAGCCAGGGGCCGGGCACTGTACTCGATTTTGCTTTAAAGCTGATTGCTCTGCTGGAAGGAGAGAGTCAGGCGGCGCAGGTGGCCGCCCAACTGGTTCTGCCCGGCGGGGTTTATGACTATGCCGCGGCCGGAGCTGAACGGCGCAGGGCTAAATAGTCCAGGGAAGAGCCCAGCACCACCGCCAGCAGACAGAGTGAACCGCCGCTGTAGAGCAAAACAGTATCGATATTCTGTATGGAGATCCAGTGCCAGTGTTCGGCGATAAACAGCGGCAGACAGAGCAGCATCAGCAGGCACCCGATGATAAACAGGCGAAAGGCCAGACGATAGTGGCGCGGGAAATGGATGCGCGGCATAAACTGCTGGGTCTTTTGCGTATACTCCAGGGTCTGTTTACACATAGCCAGGATCACCAGACCGGGAATGGCGGCGATCACAGTGCCAATAAAGAACAGAGGCCAGTTATATAGCTCGACAAACCAGCCCGCCACCGGGCCGACATAGACCCTGCCCACCGCAGACAGGGCGGATAACAGCGCAAACTGAGTGGCAGAAAAAGAGGTATTACACAGGGTCATTAACAACGCAACAAAGGCTGCTGTCCCCATACCGCCGCACAGATTTTCCAGAAACAGGGTACTGGCCATGGTTAGCAGATTTTTATCGGTCACTGACAGGAACCAATAGCCTAAGTTGGTGATCCCTTGTAAAAAACCGAAGATCATCAGGGCGCGAAACAGGGTCATCTTGCGCATCAACAGGCCGCCATAGAGGGCGCCCACAATAGTGGCAAACAACCCCAAAGTTTTATTCACCAGCCCGACCACATCAGGTGAGAAACCGACGCCGCGAATCAGAAAAGGGGTGCTTAAACTTAACGCGAAAGCGTCGCCCATTTTATAAAGTACCAGCAATAAAATCAGTAACCAGGCATTATTTCGGCTGAAAAAATCCCGCAAGGGCAACATCACCGCCTGCTCCAGCGAACGGGGTGCCGGGGTATCAGTGATTGGTTCGCGGGCGATAAAGGTGGCAATCACTCCAGGCAGCATCAACAGGGCCATCAGCCAGTAGGTATGCTGCCAGCCCAGCCAGCGAGTGGCTATCCACAGCGCCAGGCCACCGGAAACCAGCATCGCCAGGCGATAGCCGAGTACGGAGATCGCTGCACCGCTACCGCGCTCCTCCGGCTGTAACAGATCGGTTTTATAGGCATCAAAGACAATATCCTGAGAGGCAGAGAAAAAAGCGACCAGGGTGGCGAGCAGAGCGATCCACCAGATATCCTGTGCCGGTTGCAGTAATCCCATACAGAAGATGGAACCGATTAACAGAATTTGTGTGGCTAACAACCAGCCCCGTCGGCGTCCCATCAGGGGCGGGGTATAGCGGTCCATCAACGGTGCCCACAGGAATTTAAAAATATAGGCCTGACCCACCAGAGAGAAAAAACCGATGGTTTTCAGATCCAGATTTTCGACAGTCATCCATGCCTGAAATGTGCCTGAGGTCAGCGCCAGGGGCAGACCTGAGGCAAAGCCAAGCAGCAGCAAAACAGCGGAATTGCGTTGGGTAAAGACCTTTAAATAGTTTTGGGGCATGGAGAGCTCATAATGTGACCGCACAATAACTGTGCGGCACATTGTAAGTTAAGAGAAGGTTAACGTGAATTCTTTTTGATAAAATCATGCAGCGAGGTGTCGTTGGCCATATCGCTGATAATATCGTTGAGTACGCTGTTGAGAGCATTGGCGATAATTTTATTGGTGGCGCTGAACGCCACCTGGACATTGTAGTTGGCCCGATAGGTCTTACTTTGGTTATTGCCCTGGCGGGTTTGCGCGCTGATGGTAATATCGGCGACGGTATCGATGTTGTAGCGCAGATTGCCTTCCTGTACATTAGCATACAGTTGGTTAATCACGACGTGCACTTCAGTGGCATTGGGGCCGCCGCCAGTCATATAGCCGCGTGCCACCATCTGCTTGTCCAGCACTTCCTGCATCAGAAAGCGCATATCCCTTGAAGGGTACAGGCTGACCAACTGACCGTCACGACTCACTTTAGCCAGTATCGGGTCACTGCGTTTATCCGCACTGCTGATATTGAGCGTAATACCCATCAGACTGGGATCGGCCTGGGGCAGAGCGATTTTTGGATCGATAGTCAGGGTATTGCTGCTACTGGCACAGGCAGCCAAAAAGATAACGGCAAACAGGGGGAATA
Organism: Enterobacteriaceae bacterium; assembly: GCA_051651345.1. Classification (GTDB taxonomy): domain Bacteria; phylum Pseudomonadota; class Gammaproteobacteria; order Enterobacterales; family JBOFSC01; genus JBOFSC01. Next base: position 11,120 of record JBOFSC010000458.1, on the reverse strand, counting down.
CTTTTTTTATCAGTCTGGTCATGGCGACCCCTCAAAAAGGAAAGTAGTGCGAAATTTGTTAAAATTGTACATCATAACCAAAGTGACAGGATAGCCCTATGTCGACTCTCTATAATCGAATTGAAAACAAATTAACGGCTCAGTTGAGCCCGGTCTGGCTCAGCATTGTCAATGAAAGCCATCAACACCGTGTGGCCCCCGGTTCAGAAACCCATTTCAAGGTGGTGATCGTGAGTGAGGGGTTTAGTGGCAAAAAAGCTGTGGCTCGCCATCGCATGATCTATCAGATCCTGCAGGAGGAGATGCAAAACGGCGTCCATGCCCTGGCTTTGCATACCTATACTCAACAGGAGTGGGCCAGTGAACAGGGTAAGGTTCCTGCCTCGCCTCCCTGTAGTGGACAACAAAAAAATAGTGGACAACAAACAAATAGCGGACAACGTACAACTGAGAGTTAATCGGTCAGCAGTTCCCTGAGAAGAGCATCATTTTTACTCTGTTGTGAGCAAGATTTATCAATTCTTGCATTGACAGGCTTAGAACAGCTGGAACCACGGACCTGGAAGTAAATCTGGCAATACTGGAGTTCCTCTGAGGTAAAAATGATATCGGTTTTACCATCACCTCCAGTGATGTCATACATGCCTGGCGTACCACCGTCGAGGTAACCCCGGTAAGCCTGGTTTGGCTGGATATCGACTGTACTACCAGTAGAGGTGAGTTGCTGCATGTTCCTGGGTTCCAGTTTAGGCGCAACATAGGTGTAAAAACCAATAGCAAACGGCCCACTACCGCAGCTGCAAGAGTTCGGTGCCAAGCTATTATCACAAATGACCTTGACAGGGACTGCCAGTGCGTATTGTGAGCAGAGAGGAAAGGCTAAGAGTAGCGAGCTGATTTTTAACAGAGGAATAAGTTGAGATAATTTCATTTTGTGTTCCTGCGATCATACTATGCACAAGTAAAGAGCTATCCTGCCAGCTTGCCTAATGCTTCCTGTTTACCTATTCTCTTACTACTGCAACAAATCCATTGGATTTTAAATAGTTTGCTAATAATTATTTAATGTTATCTTATGCAACCAGAGTATATGCTGACAGGGCAGTCACCACGATGTTGGGTTTTTTGATGCTGGCGTAAGCGATAAAAAAGGCAAATTACAGAAATTGATACATTAATATGACGACTGCGCTCGACTCCCTTTGGTTGCATCGCTATAATGTCGCGTCTAAATTTTCCGACTGTATTCGGTGCGCTTCTGTATAAACCGGGAATGCTTTACGCAAAAGCTCCGGTTGGCGTAACTTCCTGGAGTTGACCGAGCACTGTGATTTTTTTGAGGTAACAAGATGCAAGTTTCTGTAGAAACGACCCAAGGTTTGGGACGCCGTTTAACTATCACCGTTGCTGCTGATCAAGTTGAACAAGCCTATAAAAGCGAACTGGTGAATGTCGCCAAAAAAGTACGTATCGATGGTTTCCGCAAAGGTAAAGTACCTATGCACATCGTTGCTCAGCGTTATGGTGCTTCTGTGCGCCAGGATATCCTTAGCGAACTGATGCAGAATCACTTTGTCAGAGCCATCGTGGATAACAAAATCAATCCGGCCGGTGCCCCGAGCTATATCGTGCCTGAAGACTATCATCCTGGTAACGACTTTATCTACGACGTTGAGTTTGAAGTCTATCCGGAGATCACCTTACAAGGTCTGGATAGCATTGAGGTTGAAAAACCTCAGGTGACAGTCAAGCCTGAGGATGTGGATACCATGCTGGAAACCCTGCGCAAGCAGCAGGCGACCTGGAAAGAGGCCGCAGACCGTGCAGCCCAGGCAGAAGATAAAGTCATTCTGGATTTCAATGGTTCCATTGACGGTGAAGAGTTTGAGGGCGGTAAAGCCGAAGACTTCTCTCTGGTGATGGGCCAGGGCCGCATGATTCCGGGCTTTGAAGAGGCGATTAAAGGCCATAAAGCCGGGGATGAGTTTACTATTGATGTGACCTTCCCTGAAGATTATCATGCAGAAAACCTGAAAGGTAAGGCTGCGCAATTCGCGGCAGTACTGAAAAGTGTACAAGAGCTGGAGCTGCCTGAGTTAACGCCAGAGTTTATCAAGCGTTTTGGTATTGCCGATGGCACTGTTGAAGGGCTGCGCGCTGAAGTACAACGCAATATGGAGCGCGAGCTGAAAGTTGCGGTACGTAATCGTATCAAAGGTCAGGTGCTGGATGGTTTGGCGAAGGCCAACGAAGTTGAAGTCCCTGCCACGCTGGTGGATCAAGAGATCGATATCCTGCGTCAGCAAGCGGCTCAGCGTTTTGGTGCCAGCCAGAAGCAGGCCTTGGAACTGCCGCGTGAACTGTTTGAAGAGCAAGCTAAAGGTCGCGTGCGGGTCGGACTTCTGTTAGGTGAAGTGATCCGTGATGCCGAGCTGAAAGTGGATGAAAGCCGCGTTGAAGATCTGATCAAAGAGATGGCCTCTGCCTATGAAGATCCTGAAGAAGTGATTCACTTCTACAAGACCAACAAGGAGATGCATGGCAACATGCGCAATGTGGCCCTGGAAGAGCAGGCGATTGAATGGCTGCTGACCAAAGCTAAAGTCACTGAAAAAGACGTTCCTTTCAGCGAAATAATGAACCAAAATCCTGCCACGGCGTAAAAGCCAGTCATCCGCAGGAGAGGTAACACGAAGGGGAAACAGCAGGACACCCCTGACAACGATGGCCTGGAAGTTACCGGGCCATTTTTCTATTCAGGAGATAGCCAATGTCACATCACGACATACGAGAGCAGACCGCATCCAGTATGACCCTGGTCCCTATTGTTGTTGAGCAGACGTCACGGGGGGAGCGGTCATACGATATTTTCTCCCGCCTTTTAAAAGAGCGCGTGATCTTTCTGACCGGTCAGGTAGAAGATCATATGGCCAATCTGATTGTGGCCCAGTTGCTGTTTTTAGAAGCAGAAAACCCGGAAAAGGATATCTTCCTTTACATTAACTCCCCGGGCGGGGTGATTACATCCGGTATGTCGATTTATGATACCATGCAGTTTATAAAACCGGATGTCAGCACCATCTGCATGGGACAGGCTTGTTCCATGGGCTCTTTCCTGTTGGCTGCAGGAGCAAAAGGCAAGCGCTTCTGCCTGCCCAACTCACGGGTGATGATCCATCAGCCGCTGGGTGGCTTCCAGGGTCAGGCGACGGATATTGAAATCCACGCCCGCGAAATCCTTAAGACTAAGCAGCGGATGAATGAGTTGCTGGCGGAACATACCGGACAGCCTCTGGACAGAATAGAGCAGGATACGGAGCGCGATCGCTTTATGTCCGGGGTGGAAGCCGTAGAGTATGGCCTGGTGGATCAGGTACTGACCCGCAGAGACGCCGCCGTGGAGCAAGATCAATAACATCGGCAGCCAGGTAGCAGGGTGTATACTTTTAGAGTTAATGAAGATAAAGAGGTTAAGCGATGACAGATAAACGCAATGACGGGGCAGGTAAACTGTTGTACTGCTCGTTTTGTGGCAAAAGTCAGCATGAAGTGCGCAAACTGATTGCTGGTCCGTCAGTGTATATCTGCGATGAATGTGTGGATCTGTGCAACGATATTATTCGTCAGGAGATCAAAGAAATCGCACCCCATCGTGGCAGCGGTGCATTACCTGTACCTAAAGAAATTCGTCAACATCTGGATGACTATGTTATCGGCCAGGAGCAGGCGAAAAAGGTGTTGGCAGTAGCGGTTTATAATCACTACAAAAGGTTGCGCAATGGTGATGTCAGCGATGGCATCGAACTCGGCAAGAGCAATATTCTGCTGATCGGCCCTACAGGCAGTGGTAAAACCCTGCTGGCTGAAACCCTGGCCCGTTTCCTTGATGTCCCTTTCACCATGGCAGATGCCACCACACTGACAGAAGCGGGCTATGTGGGTGAAGATGTAGAGAACATCATCCAGAAACTGCTGCAAAAGTGTGATTATGATGTGCAGAAAGCCCAGCGCGGTATCGTCTATATCGATGAAATCGACAAAATATCCCGTAAATCAGATAATCCCTCTATCACCCGGGATGTCTCCGGTGAAGGGGTTCAGCAGGCTTTGCTGAAGCTGATCGAGGGTACCATCGCTTCTGTGCCACCGCAGGGGGGACGTAAACATCCTCAGCAAGAGTTTCTGCAGGTGGATACCTCGAAAATCCTGTTTATCTGTGGTGGCGCCTTTGCCGGGCTCAACAAAGTGATTGAACAGCGCCTGAATACCGGAACCGGTATCGGTTTTGCCGCCAAAGTAAAAACTGAAGCGGATAAAGAGAGCGAGGGCGAGCTGCTGATGCAGGTTGAGCCGGAAGATTTGATCAAATTTGGCTTAATCCCTGAGTTTATAGGCCGTCTGCCGGTGGTGGCCACTTTAAGTGAGCTGAATGAAGAGGCTTTAGTCCAGATTCTGTGCGAGCCGAAAAACGCCCTGACCAAGCAGTACCAGGCTCTGTTTCACCTGGAGGGGGTTGAGCTGGAGTTTCGTGAGCAGGCCCTGCACGCCATTGCCAAAAAAGCCATGGTACGCAAGACCGGGGCACGTGGACTACGCTCCATCGTTGAAGGCACCCTGCTGGACACCATGTATGAACTCCCCTCTCTGAGCAATGTTGATAAGGTATTGGTAGATGAAACCGTGGTGGCGGGAGAATCTAAACCGCTGTTGATCTATGGCAAACCAGAAGCGCAAGCCTCTGGAGAATAAGCCCTTTCCCCTCTCCCACTTGTGGGAGAGGGTGGCCCGTCAGGGCCGGGAGAGGGTCATCTCTTAAGCTCTGATAAAACAGTCTCTGTCTTTTTCTGTTCCGGGCGACATCCGATCCAGATAGCGGCGAGCACCAGTAACATTCCCACGATATCCATAGCGTCCAGCTTCTCATTTAACAGAAAGATACCCGCTACGGTGGCCCCGACAGGCACCAGACCAGTAAATAACCCCGCTGTATGGGCAGGCACATGCACCACCCCTTTATACCACAGCAAAAAACTCAGTATGCTGGACGTAATAGCATAATAAATCAGTATACTCCACACAGACCAACTGATATCAGACCAGTGGAAAGAGAGGGCCTGAGGCAGCGCCACTGGCAGAAAAAACAGCAGACTAAACAGATTCAAAGCGATAGTAATCGCCCAGGGAGCCAAAAATTGCGACACCAGGCGGCCAATAACGACAAAAAACCCTTCTGAGAAGATAGCCCCCATCACCATCATATTGCCCAGAAAACTGTTGCTACCATGGCTTCCCCCTGCTGGCAGATGCAACAACACGATACCCAGCATCACCAGCATCAGGGCGATAAGAACCTTGCCAGTCAGATGCTCCCTAAGCCAGAACCAGGCAATCAGAGCGATAACTGAGGGCAGGGTACTGGTGATGATGCCGGCATTGATGACCGAGGTTCTCTGCACGCCATAGAGGATAAACAGACTGAATAAAAAACAGCCAACAAAGGATTGCCAGAACAGCAGTCCAAAGGTTTTTTTACAAAAAACCTGATGCAGTCGGGTTTGCAGCATCAGAGGCAAGAGGATGACCGACGCTATCAGAAATCTTAATCCGGCAAAGAGAAAAACAGGCACTTCCTGTACCACCAGCTTACCCAGGGCGATATTACTGCCGACGATAAACATCGATAAAGCCATGCAGAGATAGGTGCGGAACAGGATCATAGGGTCCTCCGGCAATCATGGAAACCATCAGGGGGTAACAATAACACCATAATAATTAGTAGGCTTTGAATCTAATATTTTTTAGTTATTTGAAAATATTTCTAATAACTTACTGTAAATAAAGGGGGTGTAGAGGAAGAAATGAAGGAAAGGCAAACAGGCACCTTGAATCACAATCAATCATCCCCATATACTCACCTATAATTAACTGAGCACTTCACCCTATAGCATTATGGTCATAATGCTTCTTTTTTAAGAAATTAAAGAGAAGAGAGAGTTCTATGAATCCTGAGCGGTCCGAGCGCATAGAGATCCCTGTACTACCGCTACGTGATGTGGTGGTCTATCCCCACATGGTTATTCCGTTGTTTGTTGGCAGGGAAAAGTCAATCCGTTGTCTTGAAGCAGCGATGGATCACAACAAAGAGATTCTGCTGGTCGCGCAGAAAGAGGCGGCCACAGATGATCCAAGCGTCAATGACTTATTTACGGTGGGCACCGTCTCCTCCGTCCTGCAGATGCTTAAATTGCCGGATGGTACCGTAAAGGTCCTGGTGGAGGGGGTGAGGCGCGCCCGTATCACTACCCTGACCGATAATGGGGAACATTTCACTGCTCAGATCGAATATCTGGAGTCACCCCCTATCGATGATCGTGAGCAGGAGGTCCTGCTGCGTACGGCCATCAATCAGTTCGAAGGCTATATCAAACTCAACAAGAAGATTCCGCCGGAAGTCCTGACCTCATTAAACAGCATTGAGGATGCTGCCCGCCTGGCCGATACCATTTCGGCCCATATGCCACTCAAATTAAAAGATAAGCAGACGGTATTAGAGATACCTGATGTGGTGGAGCGCCTGGAATTTCTGATGGCGATGATGGAGTCGGAGATCGACCTGCTACAGGTGGAAAAACGCATCCGCAATCGGGTCAAGAAACAGATGGAGAAGAGCCAGCGCGAATATTATCTCAATGAGCAGATGAAGGCGATTCAGAAAGAGCTGGGGGAGATGGATGATGTTCCCGATGAGCAGGAGACCCTGAAACGCAAGATCGAAGCGGCCAAAATGCCCAAAGATGCCAAAGCCAAGGCAGAGGCGGAGCTGCAGAAATTAAAAATGATGTCGCCTATGTCTGCAGAAGCCACGGTGGTGCGCGGTTATATTGACTGGATGCTGCAGGTGCCCTGGCATGAGCGCAGCAAGGTGAAGAAGGATCTGCGCAAGGCCCAGGAGATTCTGGATACCGATCATTACGGCCTCGAGAGGGTCAAGGATCGTATTCTGGAGTATCTGGCGGTACAGAGCCGGGTCAGCAAGATTAAAGGGCCCATTTTGTGTCTGGTGGGGCCGCCGGGGGTGGGTAAAACCTCTCTGGGACAGTCCATTGCCAGAGCCACAGGACGCAAGTATGTGCGTATGGCGCTGGGTGGGGTGCGTGATGAAGCGGAGATTCGCGGTCACCGGCGCACTTATATCGGCTCCATGCCCGGTAAATTGATCCAGAAAATGGCCAAAGTGGGGGTTAAAAACCCACTGTTCCTGCTGGATGAGATCGATAAAATGTCCTCGGATATGCGTGGTGATCCCGCCTCCGCACTGCTGGAGGTGCTGGACCCGGAGCAGAACGTCGCTTTTAGCGATCACTATCTGGAAGTGGATTATGACCTCTCCGATGTGATGTTTGTGGCCACTTCCAACTCGATGAATATTCCTCCGGCCCTGCTGGACCGGATGGAGGTGATCCGTCTGTCCGGCTATACCGAAGATGAAAAGCTGAATATCGCCAGGCGCCATTTGTTGCCCAAGCAGATAGAGCGTAATGCCCTGAAAAAAGATGAGATCTCCATCGATGATGGGGCCATTATGGGGATTATCCGCTACTACACCCGTGAAGCCGGGGTACGGAATCTGGAGCGGGAGTTGTCTAAACTGTGCCGTAAGGCCGTGAAGATGCTGCTGCTGGATAAAAAGCTCAAGCATATTGAAATCAACGCTGACAACCTGAAGACCTTTTTGGGTGTTCAGCGCTACGATTTCGGTAAAGCGGAGAGTGAAAGTCGTATCGGTCAGGTCACAGGTCTGGCATGGACTGAAGTGGGCGGCGAGTTGCTGACCATCGAAACTGCCAGCGTACCGGGTAAAGGTAAACTGACCTACACCGGCTCTCTGGGAGAGGTGATGCAGGAGTCGATACAAGCAGCCCTGACGGTGGTGCGTTCGCGCGCTGACAAGCTAGGCATCAATAACGATTTCTATGAGAAACGCGATGTCCACGTACACGTACCGGAAGGAGCGACCCCCAAAGATGGCCCCAGTGCGGGGATCGCTATGTGTACTGCGCTGGTTTCCTGCCTCACGGGCAATCCGGTGCGATCTGATGTGGCGATGACCGGAGAGATCACACTGCGTGGTCAGGTATTAACCATTGGTGGTCTGAAGGAGAAGTTACTGGCGGCTCATCGTGGCGGGATTAAAACCGTTCTGATCCCGGCAGAAAACGAGCGTGATCTGGAAGATATTCCGGAAAACGTCAAGTCAGCGCTGCAAATTAAGCCAGTTGCCACCATTGAGGAAGTGCTGGAACAGGCGCTACAGAATCCGCCCTTTGGCGCGCAACCTGTGGCATAGTGTTGGTGTTTTTAGTCTTAAATTTCAAAATGTTAATTCTGTTTCTCTGAGCGATATCTGCCTGGTCAGATATCGCTCAGAGGGCCTCCTCTTCGCTGTAACCAGTGCCAGAGCTGGGATTTATTCGATAATTTATACTAAAAATACTGGATAATGTGTCGATAAATCGGTAAATTTCCTGCGGTAACGTTATCTAACACATTACTATGAGGGGATAATAACGTGAATAAAGCGCAATTAATCGATAAAATCGCTGCAGACGCAGATCTTTCCAAAGCAGGCGCAGGTCGCGCTCTGGATGCTGTTATTGAAGCAATTTCTGAAGCATTGCAACAAGGGGATCAAGTTACTCTGGTAGGTTTCGGCACGTTCAGCGTGCGTGAGCGGGCAGAGCGGAGTGGTCGTAATCCACAAACAGGCAAAGCTATCACTATTCCTGCCGCACGTGTTCCTGCATTCCGTCCAGGTAAGACATTAAAAGACGCTGTAGCCTGATAACCAGCATCAATCCCCCCTGGGCTGACAAACAAACACTGACGTCAGCCGCAGGGTAGGGTAAACTAGAGCGCGCATCATCTTGATGCGCTTTTTTTTAACTTGTCTTTTTAGGCGGCATTTTTCAAGCGGAGAGCGACCCCACTATGATGGAGACATTGCGCACAGCGGCTAACAGCCTGGTTTTAAAAATAATCTTTGCTGTAATCATATTGTCGTTCATTTTAACCGGAGTGGGTAACTATCTGGTGGGTGGTGCCATGGATTATGCGGTTAAAGTTAACGGACAGAAAATTCCGATCCCTAACTTTGAGCGCGCCGTAGAAAATGAGCGACTGCGCCAGCAGCAACAGTATGGTGAGCAGTTCGCCGCCCTGATGAGCAGCGATGAGTACGCCAAACAGATCCGTAAGCAAGTTATGGTGAGCATGATCGATGACACCTTGCTGGATCAGTATGCAGAAAAACTGGGTCTGGCGGCCAGCGATCAGATGATTGAACAGAATATCTTCAGCGTTCCCTATTTTCAGACCGACGGTAAATTTGATAACGATAAATTCCGTGCCCTCGTGGCGCAGATGGGTCTGACACCGGAGCGTTATGCACAATATATGCGCCAGCAGTTGTTGACCCAGCAACTGGTGCAGAATATCGCCGCCACTGAGTTTGTTCTGCCCCAGGAGCTGCAGAGTGTGGCTTCCCTCTCCCTGCAATCCCGTGATGTACGCCTTGCCACCCTCGATGTGGAAAAGCTGATACCAGAGCAGAAGGTGAGCGAGCAGGAGTTGCAGGAGTACTACCAGGCGCACAGCAAAAACTTTATGACGCCAGAGCAGGTGAAAGTCAGTTATATCGAACTGGACGCAGATAAAATGGCTCAGAAAGAGCCAGTCAGCGACAGCGATATTGCGGCTTACTATGAGCAGAACAAGACCAGCTACAGCCAGCCTGCCCAGTATCGTTACAGCATCATTCAGATCGCCAATGAAAAAGAGGCGCAGAAGATCCTCGATGAATTGCATAAAGGGGCGGATTTTGCCACTTTAGCCAAAGAGAAAAGTGAGGATGTGATCTCGAAAAAACAGGGCGGTGATATTGGCTGGATGGAGAAAGGTGCCCTGCCGGAAGAGGTTAACAAGGCAGGTTTAAGCCACAAAGGGCAGCTATCCGGAGTGATCGTCTCCTCATTAGGCTATCTAATCGCCCGCCTTGATGATTTTCGGGCTGAGCAGGTAAAACCGCTGGCGGAAGTGCACAAAGAGATAGGCGCGACCCTGAGTAAAGAGCGCTCGCTGGCGGCCTTCTATGCGCAGCAGCAGAAGCTCTCCGATGGTGCTGCCAATGATAATGAATCCCTGGCAACAGCAGAGGCTGCGGTGGGGATTAAAGCGCAAACCACCGACTGGTTTGATCGCCAGAATGTTCCGACAGTGCTCAACTCTCCTCAGTTGGTACAGGCCATTTTCAGTGGCAACCTGTATGATGCCAGGGGCAATGCTGTGGGTAATTCCGATGTGATCAGCATCGATAACAGCCACTCTTTTGTGATGCGCATTGCCGGTTATAAACCGGAACAGCTTAAATCACTCGCTGAGGTGAAAGGGGATATCACTGCCCTGCTGAAGCGCCAGAAAGCCGAATCTCAGGGCCAGAAAGAGGGAGAAAAGATTCTGGCGGCGTTAAACTCAGGCAAAGGGGAAGAGGCGATGAAAGCTGCCGGACTCACTTTTGGCGACAAGCAGACCTTAACCCGCGATACTCAGGAAAGGATGATGGCAGATGTTGTTTTCTCATTGCCTCATCCACAAGCAGGTAAGCACACCTATGGTATTGCAACGGATAACAAAAATAATGTGGTGCTGATAGAGCTGGATGCGGTGGCTCCGGGTAAACTAAAAGCCGATGATGAGAAAGGCTTTGCATCAGAGTTACTGAAGAATAACAGCAATCTGGCGATAGAATCCCTGCTGAGCAATCTGCGCGAATCAGCAGAGATCAAAGTCAATGAAGAGTTAGAGAAGCAGTAATCCCTACCTGATTTCAACACCCCTCCGATCTGTTTCCCCTCACCCGCTTGCGGGAGAGGGTGGCCCGTCAGGGCCGGGAGAGGGTCTTTTCTGCGAGCCAGCACGCACCCATTTGTCACTTCTTATTCTCCCTCATCTATTACTGCATAACGCTGTGCAGGCCTGATTAAACCTCATTGCGGTCCCTTAGTGACACAGGCACAGTGTGCCCACACCTTTACATAAGTAAGGGTGTTACTGAAAAGGGAGAA
>JBOFSC010000457.1:0-1704 GCA_051651345.1 Enterobacteriaceae bacterium | reverse complement strand
GGCACAGATAGTTATCAATACCGATGGGACTCCCATTCCCGTCTGCGTGAAGCGGTGCGCACTCCCACAGAGCAGGGCGCTGCCATGGGCCTGCAACCCCATCGATTACAGTTTAATTATGATGCTCTGGGATTGTTACATCAGGAAGAGAGTGATGACACTGTTCTCACCTTTCACCATGACAGGCTGGGTAACCTCACGGAACTGACTTTGCCACAGGGCGACAGTCTGCGCTGGCACTACTACGGCAGAGGGCATATGCTGGCTGTACGCCATAATGACACCCTGCTGAGTGAGTTTACCCGCGATATGCTGCACCGTGAATTCAGCCGCACCCAGGGCAACCTGGTCCGCCACCGCCACTATATGGAACTGGATAATCAGTTGCGTATTTTTAGCCAGTCACCCGAAGAGACCGGAGGTTACCGGAGCAGCACGCTCTGGCACACATGGCAGTTTAACGAACGGGGCCAGGTTGAGCAGACAGCAGATCATCTGCGTGGGATCACGGATTATCTTTATGATGATGAAAACCGCCTGACGGGGATCACTGAAGCAGAAAGGGCCATGGTCACATTCAGCTATGATAATGGTGACAACCGTTTAGATCCCTCGTTGCCGCAAAGTCAGCAGCCCGGCGTGGATAACCGTTTGCACCAGTGGCAGGGCTGGCACTACCGTTATGATGATTACGGCAATTTGAGTGAGCGCAGCCATGTAGAGGAGCAGCAACAGTTTCTCTATGACGGGGACAATCGACTGGTTGAAGTCAGCGACAATAAGATGACCGCACACTACCATTATGACGCCCTGGGTCGCCGTGTACGTAAAACCGTCCAGTGGCATCACTCCGGGCAGTCAGAGCAGACGGATTTTGTGTGGCAGGGCTTGAGATTGTTGCAGAGTCACAACCGGCAAACCGGGGTAACACAGACTTACTGTTATGAGGCCCATAACAGCTATTCGCCACTGGCCTGTATTGAACAACAGGGAGAGGATACCCGTTATTACTGGTATCACTGCGATCTGAACAGTACCCCGCTGGATATAACCGATAAAGATGGCAATATTATCTGGTCAGTCCGATATACTCCTTTCGGAGAACTGGAAGAGGTTACGGTAAACAGAGACGGTATTGAGCAGAATCTACGCTATGCAGGGCAGTATTTTGATGCAGAAACAGGACTACATTATAATACCTTCAGATTTTTTGATCCTGTATCCGGGAGATATACTCAGCCTGACCCCATTGGGTTGATGGGAGGAGTGAATCTATATCAATATAGTCCTAATCCTATTCAAGAAATAGATCCTCTTGGGTTAGCAACCTGTGTCTTAGCAACTAAAGGTGGGATATTTCCAGGGGTGAGGGATCATGCTTCACTTTTTATAGAACGCGCTTATATGGAAAATGGACAATATAAACAAGCTATATACGATCCATCTGGTTCCTATGCTCGTTCAATTGACCCAGGAAATGGAGATATATTGTCGGGTGGTAATGCCTCGATTAAAAAATACATGGACTTTTATAAAAGCCATGATAATTCTACAGTTGATGTTACTTGTCATATGTAGGTACTTAAGCTCATAACACATTGATGTACCTTTAATTCATTACAGGGTAAATACTAAGACCTAACGATAGCAACATACTTTTCTGATCTCGCCTGGGATGAGCTCGTTGACCATGAGTCGCAAAAA
>JBOFSC010000456.1:0-4767 GCA_051651345.1 Enterobacteriaceae bacterium | reverse complement strand
TGACACCGTCACATCACGTACAAAAATTCCGTTCTCCCCCAGGCAGGTTTGTACCGCATCACTGAGCCCGGCATAAGGACCACTCTGCTCACGCAAATTGATTTCTGCCTGCTGCATCGCCTGGCGCAACTGCTGATCCCAGTTGGCGCAAGGTGCCGTTCTCTCTTCCACTCTGTGCGCCAAATAGCTGAGCACATCGTGACAATCTCCATTGACGAAGGTGTCAAAACAGTAGTTGCGGTTACTGGCCGCCGGGTCCAGATCAATTTGAATACGCCGTTGCGGCAGCGCCAGACTCCAGCTCTGGGTCTCATTACTGCGCAGGCGTGAGCCCGCCACCAGCAACAGATCACTCTGCTGTAATAGCTGCTGCACTTCGGGCGAATTATGAAAAGCGCGTAAACTGCGCGGGTGACTGTCCGCCAGGATACCGCGACCATGAGTACTGGAGATCACCGCTACCCCGGCGTCCGCCAGCTTACGCACCGCCTGCTGACAGTGGATCGCTCCGCCACCCACCCATAGCACCGGCCGTTGCGCCGCCAGCAGTTGCTCTCCCACCTGTTGCAGTTGCTCTCCCCTGAGGGCAGGCGGCGTATAAGGGGCAACACACGGCGTCAGTAAGGAAAGTGGGATCAACTCGTTCTGGATATCGATCGGGATTTCAAGCGACACCGGCCCATATGGCGGGGTCTGCGCCTCCTGGATCGCTTTATGCAGCAAGGCGATGGCCTGTTGTGCTGAGACAACCCGATGGGCGCGTTTACTGCAGGCACGCAACAACCCCAGTTGATCGACAGTTTCATGAATATAACCGTTATGCGCATCCAGAGAGGCTTTTTCCACCTGTCCGGTAATATGCACCACAGGGGAATTGGCATTCAGGGCCTCCATCAGCGCCCCCGCTGCGTTGCCCGCACCCGCGCCGGTACTGGTCAATGCCACCCCTAACCCGCTAATCCGGCTGTGGGCATCCGCCATACCAACTGCCCCGGCTTCACCCCGTGCGGCAATAAAACGAATCTTGTCACGACGGCCCACTGCATCCGCCATACCAACTGCCCCGGATTCACCCCGTGCGGCAATAAAACGAATCTTGTCACGACGGCCCACTGCATCCGCCACCGGTAAATTATGGATGGAGATAATGCCATAGAGGGCAGAGACACCATATTGTTCCAGCGTCCGCGCTATCCCTTCACCTACTGTTATTTTGTCACTCATATCCTGTTCTGCTCCCTGGTTAATCACTCCAGACATTGGGCTGATCACTCAATCCGAGATAGAGGCTCTTTTGTTGCATATAAGCCTTGATACTTTCACTGCCTTTCTCTCTGCCAAGACCGCTCTCTTTGTAACCGCCAAAAGGCGTGGCAATGGAGAAGACCTTGTAGGTATTGATCCATACCGTTCCGCACTCCAGACTCTCCGCAAGCTGTAATGCCCGCCCCATATCGCGGCTCCAGATCCCCGCCGCCAGACCATAAATGGAGTCATTGGCCTGGGCGATCAGCTCCTGTTCATTATCAAAGGGCAGCGCCACCAGCACCGGGCCAAAAATCTCCTCCCGGCACACTCTGGCCTGGTTGGTTAAGCCTTCGATCAGGGTGGGTGGGTAGTAACTGCCTCCCTCCAGAGCCGGATCCGACGGAATCTCGCCACCAAACAGAATGCGTCCACCCTCTTCCCGGGCCAAAGCGACATACTGCGCCACTTTGTCTCGATGGGTCTGATTGATCAGCGGCCCCATATGCACTCCAGGGTTCTGCGGTGGACCGATGCGCAGTCCCTGAGCCAATTCACTGAGACGACGCAGCAGTGGCTGGTACAACGAGCGGCAAACAAACAGGCGTGAACCGGCGATGCAGGATTGTCCGCCAGAGCTATAGATGCCATAAATAATGCCGCGCGCTGCCTGTTCCAGATCCGCATCGTCCAGCACGATAGTGGGCGATTTCCCCCCCAGTTCCAGGGAGATGGGGATCAGCTTTTGTGCCGCGATCTGCGCCAGATGACGGCCCGTTATCGTGCCACCGGTAAAAGAAATTTTGCGCACCCGAGGATGGCGGGCCAATGCCTCGCCGACAATGCTACCGCGTCCAGGCAAAATACTCAGCAAGCCTGCCGGTAAACCGGCCTCAAGAAACAGCTCTGCCAGTTTTAACGCCAGCAGCGGCGTGGCTTCCGCCGGCTTGACCACCACTGCATTGCCCCCGGCCAGCGCTGGTGCAATCTTCTGCATCTCGCTGGCAATGGGGGAGTTCCAGGGGGTGATCGCCGCCACCACACCCAGAGGTTCATAAGTACTCAGGGTGAGCAGACCATGAGCGCGCGGCGTGGGTAACTCTCCCTGCAGCACCTCGCAGGCAGAGGCAAAATAGCGGGCCGTTGCCGCCGCACTCGCCACCAGGGCCCGTGTTTCCGCCAGGGGTTTACCATTATCGCGGCTTTGCAACTGGGCTAATTCCTCCTGACGTTGCAGGATCAGTTCGCTGACACGGAACAGGATGCTGGCCCGTTCATGGGGTAACCGCCCGCGCCAGTCTGATGCCTGCCAGGCCACATCCGCCGCCTGCACCGCCAGGTCCACATCCTCTTCACTGGCGGCGCGCAATATGGCATTGAGTGAACCATCGGCCGGATTCGTCGAGTGCATGATTTCACCCCGACCTTCACGCCACTCAGCGCCAAAATAGATTTTTAACGTTTCCATTATCAGGCTCCTTAATTTGCCGACAGCAAACGCCGGCAGGCAGACACGGCACTCAACGCCGCCAGGGTGGAGGTTTTAGGATTGCTCGCCAGGGGCTGACCACTGAGTACAATCTGCATTTCGCCGAAACTCCCCTGAGCCCAAATCGTGTGTGTATTGCGCTGGCTGTGGGGGTCCACCTGCAACTCCACCTGAGTCACTTCCATACCGATGCCCTGCAAAGCGATGGTGGCCGCCACATTGGCATTAGCCGGAAACAGACGCGCCGCCTCGCGGGCGCTTCCCTTAAAAAAGGTCGTTATGCTCTCCACCTTGTGTAGATCGATCATCTGTTCCGCCGCACTGCCGCGCCAGCTGGCCGGGCTTTTAGTCGAACGGTAAATCACCTGCTCCAGCCCGCCCTCTCTGGCCGCCTGCAACCCCTCCATCCCGGCCACGGCACCCGACAGTATCTGTAGCTGTGCGCCACCCCGCTGCGCCGCATTTAACAGGCGCTGATACAGTAGTTCATCCGCCAAAGCACCGGTCGAGATCAGAGCCAGATCCCATCCTCTTTCCAGTACCCCCTCCCCATATTGCGCCACCGCCTGCTGGCTGGCACACTCCAGTACCAGATCCGGTTTCTCCTCACACTGTAAGGGATCGGTCAATGGGGCAACGTTATGCGCAAAACGGTCGCGGATCGCCGGATGATGATGTTCACGCGCGACTATCCATTTAACCGTCACCCCCGCGGGTATCCGCTGTAATACCTCATGGGCCATAGCGCCATATCCCAGCAACATCACCTTTTTCATCTCTCTCTCCTTTAATTAAAGATGACGATTGAAACCGCCGGAGACATCCAGCGCCGCACCCGTGGTATACGAAGAGAGTGGGGACGCCAGGAACAGCAGGGCTTGTGCCGCCTCCTGCGGTAACCCCATACGCTGCATGGGAATACCGCGCTGCTGAGCCAGACGCCCTGACCACTGCTGCCACTCTTCACTCCGCTCCTCACGCTGCTCAAAACGGCGTTGCCACTGCCCTGACTCCACCATGCCCAACAAAATAGAGTTGACCCTGATCCCTTTGCTAATCAGGGTTTTCGACAGGGTTAATGTCATATTGAGCAGGGCCGCCCGCGCCGCCGAAGTGGCAATCATATGTTCCTCCGGTTGCAGGGCCAGCAGGGAGTTAACGCAGGTGACAGAGGCGATGGGCGAGCGCTCCAGCAGCGGCAGAAACACCTGCAGCGGGTTGAGCACCCCAAACAGCTTAAGCTGCGCCTCACCTAACCAGGCCTCTGAGGGGGTCTCTTCATAGTGGGCCACCAACCCCTGCCCCGCATTATTAATCAGCATATCCACCGCACCGAAACGGGCGCTGACTGCCGCAGCAAATTCCGTGAGCTGTTGTAATTCCAGCACATCGCAACAACAGGCCAGCAGCTCTCCGTTGGGAAACTCCTGCTGTAACGCTTGTTGCGCCGCCAGCAGGCTCTGCGGGTTGCGTCCGCAAAATGCCACCCTGGCCCCCTCCTGCAACAGCAGACGTACCGTTTGATAGCCGATGCCGGAAGACCCTCCGGTGACAATGGCCACTCGCCCCTTAACGCCACTCTCCATACTCTTCTCCTTCTCAGGCACTGTTCCCCTGACAAAATTGCACCAGCTGCCGATTAAACTGTCCGGCCGCATCCAGATAGCTGGCATGTCCCGCCTGTAACAGCAGATGAAAGGGCCAACCATAACGTTGCGCCAGACTCTGCGCCCCCTGAGGTGGCGTAATCGTATCCACCTCACCACACCAGATCTGCGTATTAACCTTCACATCAGGCAGATAGCGGTGGATATCATCATGGGCCAGCATCCAGGAACAGCGGGAAAACCCCTCCTGTTGCAACAATCCCATGCTGTATGCCACCTGTGCCACCTCTCGCTCTCCGGCATCAGGGCGCAGCAGAAACGGGGCCCGTTCTGCGGCGTATCCCTCCGCCCCCAAAGTCTCCAGTTGCATCACACGCTGGCGGAAAATCTGCTGACGTTTTTCTGCCGACTCAGTCCCATACCCTT
>JBOFSC010000455.1:0-3885 GCA_051651345.1 Enterobacteriaceae bacterium | reverse complement strand
TATCCTCTACAACCAAAATTCGCATAAATAGTCCTTATGGATGCCTGCTCAATACCGGCAAGCATGTTAGCATCTTTTATAAATAGCAGTAATATAGATGCTGTAGTTTTTCCAGCTCCGGTGGCTTAATACCAAGCAGCATATACTCCAGGTCAGGCAGACTATTCCCTTTGTTGCTTATCTCTAACAACTGGGTCAAGGTATAGAGCGTGAATCGAGCGCAATTTTTGCTATCCATCCAGCTCTGGAAACCAGAGTGAAGTGTCTTGACACCCTTATAGTAGTTGTGTTGCGAGTCGATAATATAGAGTTCCCCCTTTGCATCAACCACCCCCAATACCGCATGTTGGCTTTCACCATACCAGGTCTTTTTAGTAACGCCCATTGGGATCAGGGTGGTTTTGCCGGGGACAGCATGAGCGTTGAGGTGGCTGACGATCTCTTTCTCATTAACCTCTTTAGCTTCAGCGATGGCCATCGTGCGCTGGTTATACTCAAGCGGCATATTTTTAATCACCAGGTTAAGATCCGTCATGCTTAATCTACTGGTGATTTTATCCATTTCCATCTGTTTAGCACCTGTCACCATCTCTGATGTAAACCATATTTCTTCGGTATCAGACGCAGTGTTGGTCTCGGGCAGAGCCTCGGAGACCATTTCCCAGTTTGTCAGCGGTGAACTTTCTGATGATAATTCGTCCTTCTCCAGTAGTTCAAACCGCTCCTTCTTCAAGAAATGGTCAGGTTGTAGTGGAATTGAGGGATCAACAACAGCAAATGTGTCATTGCTCTGAGGCTCAACAAGTTCATAGCCTTCACCCAGTGAAGTGAGCAGACTTGTTGCTATTCTGGCAGAGTCTGGATCATAGATATCAGGATGAGTCGCAACATCGGTTAGCAGCTCTCTTCTGATTTTTTCCAATGGTTTATTGATAAGAGCATACTCGCGGCCCAGATGAAGATGTGTTATTTCATGCTGTTTAGTAAAAGAGAGACAATCAGCATTACCCACGTTAAGTGATATCGAATCACTTTTTTGCATATCAACACTCAGATTATCGACATAGTCATTTATGCCTAAAATAAGCGAAGAGTATAAAGAGGGTTCAGCTGTCAAAGATTCTCGTAGTTTACTCATATCCTCTCGTATTGCCTCTGCCATGGTGTTGAACAGCTGTTTTCGGGTATTGGCATCCATTTGTCTGATACTAATCGGGTTTGTTGTTCCAGAGACATAGGGAGGGCGGAAGCGAAACATGTGCAGCTCTTGATCACAGTAGATAATAATTCATTGTAAACAAAGCACAACAAATCTACTCTCAGGTGTTGACCTGAAAAATTTGTTCTGGAAGACATATTTCGCCTTTGAACGAAGTATAGCGGTGCTCTTTATGGCAATTTCCATTTTGATCTGAAGAAGGCGCATTAGCTCAAAGATGTTACGTATTGAGATAATGATGAATAAACCTTAATATGGAGAGGTATTAGTTTTAATTGATTGATATTATTAGCTTACATAAAGATAGGTAGTTATGAAACTAAAACAATTTGCCCTCTCTGTTTCTTTGCTCGGAGTTCTTTTTCTTGGCGGATGTGCCTCGGTTGCACTGGAGTCAAGCCAGGAATCAACCATAGCTAAGCGTTTTCAGCCTCCGGAAGCCAATAAGTCAGGGCTTTATATTTACCGTGACAGTTTTATTGGTAAAGCTTTAAAGAAGGATATCTATACCAGGACGCTGTGATAACTGATGGTACATGCATTCCAGAATATCGCACCAATTCGGACACTGTGTCAGCACAGTAAAAATCAGTTTAAACCCGTTTAATCCCACAGAGAAAAGACCTTGTAAAACGCGCCCATATGGGCGCTGACCAGCGTTACAGCGTTCGGCTATGCTGCCCGCTGTATCAGCCTTAGATTCGCATAATCTATATTATGTTAAATAACAAAAGTGCAGTTCAATCCCACTTAGTCAACGGCTATGCCCTTTCTCTTGTGCTGGTACTCGCCATCTTTATATGCTGCTCAGGTCTGCCTGGTTTCGCTATCCATATCCTGTAGATAGGACATAAATACCCGTTGTGTGACGCAGTAACAAATCGCCAGTCATTTGCTCCTGCCCTTCACGCAGAATAAAAGCGGCAACCCACCGTGACAGCGTAACGATATGCTCTGTTTTAACGAAATGATTTTTTGTAGCTAACACGCCAGGGTGATCACAAAACAGTCTCTGTACTGAAGTACAACTACAGACAAAGACTGTTATTTTTGTGACACTGTAACTAATCGGGTGTTATAAGAGAGGTGTAATACAATTTAGATGGCAAAGTGCTCCAACTTTTTACCGGACTTTAGGGCTTTCTTGATCACCGCTGGCATTCTGCCAACCCCGGTCCAGGTTTTATTCTCTCCATTAGCGTTGGTATAACGATATTTAGCTTCACTGATCCTGGTGACAGTACGGGTCTTCCGTCGACGAACTCCCCCCTGCTCCACTAATTCGGTGGGATGGATCCCCTCCTCCTGCAACATCTTCTGATACTTTTCTATCAGAAGCTGTTTATTTAACAACTCTTGTTGTAGCTCATATTCATCATTTCTACGCTCATCCATAACTCTTTCAAATTTAGTCAAAATTTCCTGTAACTCATCTATGGAACAGTGGCGGGCAGCTGCGCGTAACTGGCGAATATTTTTGAAGATAGTCAACATAATTGGCTCATCCTTTATGTAGATAGTGCAGAGTGAATTATTTACTTCCCTCTATAGGTTTAGGGCATAAGTGCCAAAGATTCAAACTCTTCTCTTACAAATTATTACAACTCCCAAATGGGCACTCTGCTTTGTTTTGTGAATAGTTTTGCACCCATTTATTGAATGATACTTACAAAAAGTAACACAGGTATTTCAACTTCAACGGATATTGGTCAGGCCGCCAGCTTTGCAGACAAAAATATTTATATTATTGATCTGACAGAGCATCCAATGGCATTCAGTGTGGCCAAAATGGCTTGTATACGATCAAATTTACCCGTTAGGGTAGATTCAAGAGAAGTGAATGTTGCCAATAGCATTGATAAAACCATGGTAGTGGGTCATTATAACCTGCAAACAGAGATATTTACGCCAAATCCAAATTATTTAGGAAAAGTGGTTATTCCGTAATAAAGTGACAACGTAGCCATCAGGGGTTGAATGTAAGTACGGGAGCTCTTACCCTCCCGCTTACATTCTCACCACCCTGTCACATCACATATTGCTGATCATGTCCTGAGCAAACTCACTACATTTCCGCAGCTTAGCACCAGGCATTAATCTCTCGAAATCATAAGTGACAGTTTTATTCTTAATCGCACCGCTCATTCCCTTGATAATCAAATCCGCCGCTTCCGTCCAGCCCATATGGCGCAGCATCATCTCAGCGGACAAAATAACGGAACCTGGATTAACCTTGTCCTGTCCGGCATATTTAGGTGCTGTACCATGGGTGGCTTCAAACAGAGCACACTCATCGCCAATATTGGCGCCGGGGGCAATACCGATACCACCCACCTGAGCGGCCAGAGCATCGGAAATATAGTCGCCATTCAGGTTCATACAGGCGATAACATCATATTCCGCAGGACGCAGCAGGATCTGTTGCAGGAAAGCATCGGCGATCACATCCTTAATGACGATCTCTTTGCCATTGCGCGGGTTGGTGATTTTAACCCAGGGACCGCCGTCGATCAGCTCACCCTTGAACTCTTCGCGGGCTAACTGATAACCCCACTCTTTAAAGGCACCTTCGGTAAACTTCATAATGTTACCTTTGTGCACCAGAGTGACGGACTGACGGTCATTATCGATAGCGTAGTTGATAGCCGCACGAATCAGGCGCTTAC
>JBOFSC010000454.1:0-2398 GCA_051651345.1 Enterobacteriaceae bacterium | reverse complement strand
CCCTGCCTTACCCCACCCAGCCTTAAGGGATCGACTCCCCAACAGCGACTTATTTTACTCACTGTTTTTTCTGCCCATAATAAGCATCCTTACCATGCTTACGCAGATAATGCTTATCCGATAGCGCCTGTTGAATCCGCACCTCCTGATTCAGGAATCGAGTCCCCCAGGCCATCATCGCCACCTCTTCACACACCACCGCATTATGCACCGCCTCACTGGCATCTTTGCCCCAGCAAAACGGCGCATGCCCGGCGATAATCACCGCAGGAACAGCAACCGGATCTAACTGCCTGCGCTGAAACTCCTCAATGATCACCCGCCCCGTATTTTGCTCATAACCGCTTTGAATCTCCTGCGTGGTTAACTGACGCGTACAGGGAATATCACCATAGAAATAGTCCGCATGAGTGGTCCCAAGACAGGGGATATCCAGCTCAGCCTGAGCCCATATGGTGGCATGGCGCGAATGGGTGTGCACAATGCCCCCGATGGGCATCGCCTTATAGAGTTCAAGATGGGTTGCAGTATCGCTGGAGGGATTACACTTCCCCTCAATAATATTACCGTCGAGATCGACCACCACAATATCGTCAATCGTCATCACTGAATACTCAACCCCTGAGGGCTTGATGGCGACCACATTATGCTGTCTGTCTATTTCAGACACATTACCCCAGGTAAAGGTCACCAACCCATACTCGGGTAAACTCAAATTTGCGTTAAGCACGCGCTGTTTTAGTTGCTGGAACATCCTTCTTCTCCTGGGTTAATAGCACTGTCGTCGGACAAAGACGCTATTTTTGCAGTGCCATGATTTGCTCAATTAACTGATCCCCGTTTTCCTTAATAAAGGCGGTCCAGACAGGTTTAGCCGCAGCCTGAAATGCCGCGCTATCCACATCCTGGTTCACCTGCATCCCCGCTTTTTGCAGTTGGGCAATCATATCATCTTCTTTACGGATACTGGACTCACGCTGTTTGGCAATGGCCTCTTTACTCACTTCGGTGATTATTTGTTGCTGCTCTGGCGTCAGTTTGTTGAACTTCTTCAGGTTCATGGTCAACACCAGCGGCGAGTAGGCATGCTGTGTTTTACTGAAATATTTCTGTACCTCATACAGCTTAAAAGAGAGGGTGACACCAATGGGGTGATCCTGCGCATTGACCACACCGGTTTCCAGGGCGGTATAGAGCTCGGCAATCGGCAGTTGCTGCGGATTGGCATCCAACAGATTAAACATATCATTTAACGCTTTGGAATTATTGACCCGCATACGCAATCCCTTTAAATCCCCCGGCTCTTTGATGGGTTTGCTGTTATTGGTGATATTTCTGAAACCATTATCCGGATAGCCTAACCCTTTGACGCCGAACTGTTGTAAATCCTCCAGCACCTTCTGCCCAGGCTCGCCATCCAACGCTCCAAATGCGCTCTGATGACTGGTGAAGACGAAGGGCAATTCAAAGGCGGCAGCTTCGGGCAATAAACCGGTCCAGTTATTCAGTCCCACCATATTGATATCGATAATGCCGCTACGGGTACCGTCGATCATCTGTTTATCGTTACCCAGTTGCCCCTGAGGAAAAATAGCCACCTTAATATCGCCCTTAGAGCGGGCTTCAACCTCTTGCTTAAAATAGAGTGATAACTCCTGTTGTAAATCGGAATCAGGTGCTGCGTGGGCCAACTTTAAGGTGAGCGCAGTGGCCTGAGTGGATAACAGAAACAGCGTCGAGAACAGAGCAGATAGTACTAATTTATTTTTCATAAATATTCTCTCCATAGACCTGGCAATAAAGCGTATCAACCAATGATAAAATGCATTGGCACAATGATGATTTCCGGGAAAATCACAAACAGCGCAAGTAACAGCAGATAAGCAACCATAAAGGGTAAACCCCCCCGCGTTGCCTGCAACATCGAAACTTTAGCAATACCGCATACCACATTGAGTACCGTACCTATCGGCGGAGTGAGCAGACCGATAGAGCAGTTAATCACAAACATCAGGCCAAAATAGGTGGGATCGATACCGGCCATTTTTACCACCGGCATCAGCAAGGGGACGAGGATTAACACCATCGGGCTTAAATCCATCACGATGCCGATACAGAATACCAGCACCATAATCACCGCCATCAACCACTTCGGGCTGCCGATCAGTGGACTAAGCAGTTCCGCCAGTTGTTGTGGTAACTGGGCGACGGTAATCAGCCAGGCCGCGACCATGGCTGCCCCCACCAAAAACATCACCATGGCAGTGGAGTGAGCCGCACTGACGCAGATGGTGTAGAATTTGCGCCAGTCCATTTCCCGGTAGATCACCGTTGAGATAAAAATGGCATAGACCGCCGCCACCACCGCCGCTTCGATGGGAGTAAAGATACCAAAACG
>JBOFSC010000453.1:0-5149 GCA_051651345.1 Enterobacteriaceae bacterium | reverse complement strand
GGTTCACGGCGAGTCTGATAATCTAAATGGCCTCCACTTCTCTTTGCAAAGGGCTGACTAGGACCCCGGATACTCCATAATGGTAAGACTCAGTGTCATCTTGTTACCATTGCGCAACAGCAGAATGGGGATCTGGGTTCCCGGCCGAATTTCAGCCACCTGCTCTACCACTTCAATAGCAGAAGTGGCGGGGCGGTTGTTTACCTCCAGCAGAATATCGCCGGGCTGAATTCCTGCGGCAGCAGCAGGCCCACCGGGATTCACCGATTTAACAATAATCCCCTGAACACGCGGCTGGATGGCTGTAGAGTTGCCGATAGGCATACTCTCGCGCTTTTCCATACCTTCAATGCCGATATAACCCCGAATCACACGTCCGTCACGGATCAACTTATCCATTACCTTGATAGCTAAAGAGGTGGGTATAGCAAAGCCCAATCCTTCCGGAACATCCCCATCTTCACCTTTATCCAGAGACAACGTGTTGATACCGACCAGCTCGCCCAGGGTATTGATCAGGGCACCGCCTGAGTTGCCATGATTAATGGAGGCATCGGTCTGTAAAAAGTTCTGTCGACGTGACGGACTAAGACTGTTCCGCCCTACCGCGCTGATAATGCCCTGAGTCACTGTCTGGCCCAGATTATAGGGATTACCAATAGCCAGCACCACATCACCGATATGAGGGACGCGTTTCGGATTGATGGTAATGGTGGGCAGATCATCCGCATCAATTTTAAGGACGGCCAGGTCGGTCAGGTTGTCAGAGCCCACCAGTAGCGCCTGATAAATACGACTATCCTGTAAGGCGACCAAAATCTGTTCAGCGTTATTGATCACATGCTGATTGGTCAGGATATATCCCTTCTCATTCATGATCACGCCGGAACCGAGGGTACGCAGACCCAGAGGGGCATTGGCCGTGTCTTCAGAGCGGTTATAGACATTGACCACTGCCGGAGAGGCCTTGCGCGCGGCAAAATTAAAGCTGACCGGCAATTCATCCACGAGATTTAAAGAGGGGGTCAGCAGACTGTGTCCACCTGTACGCAGCGTTGGCAGCAGCAACAGTAACAGCAGTGCCACCACAATACCGATGAAAATGGATTGAAACAGTTTAGCAAACATACATGCCGGGTCGCAGTATCAGACAATAGGGGTAAGAATAACAGATTTTTTACCTGGGGGTGGAGTACAATCAGAAAGCAGTCAGAGAAGCCTATGTTGTCATATGCCAGTAGAGAGCATATACTAAGCATATGTTATAGCTGACTGAGGTGCACAGGTTATGAGAAAGGTAGCGATATTTAAAAATGGTGCAAACCGTGCGATTCGTATCCCTAAAGATCTTGATTTTGAAGGAGTCAATGAATTGGAAATCTTACGCGAAGGTAACACACTGATTTTACGTCCGGTCAAAGCTGACTGGGATTCATTCCTGCAGGAACCGAAAGCAGATGCAGATTTTCTGGCAGATCGCCCTGATATTGTCGAAGAGGGGCGGGTTAAACTATGAGAAAGACCTATATGCTCGATACGAATATCTGCTCTTTTATTATGCGTGAGCAGCCGGTCAGCGTGATTGATAAATTACAGCAATCTGTTTTTCGCGGCCATTCTATCGTGATATCGGCCATCACTTATGCCGAGTTAAAATTTGGTGCTATCGGCAAAAAAGCCTCTCCCAGGCATAACCAGCTGGTCGAGGCTTTTTGTCAACGTTTGGATGCGATTTTAGCGTGGGACAGCGCTGCGGTGGATAACACGACTGAGATTAAACAGGCATTGGCTTCTGTTGGCACACCTGTTGGTCCCAATGATGCGGCGATAGCCGGTCATGCTATCGCCACCGGTGCTATTCTGGTGACCAATAATCTGCGTGAGTTTACGCGGATAAAAGGGCTCAAAGTAGAAGACTGGGTCAACCAGGAGCCCAATTAGCCGTCACTTGCTTTAACGCAATATCAGATAGATATTTTCGCCATTGCGCACAATATTCAGAGCGATGACCGCCGGGCGGCTCTCCAGGCTCTTGCGTAACTGGCTAATATTCTCCACCCGCTCCCGGTTAATACCGATGATCAAATCGCCTTTTTGTAAACCGACCCGCTCTGCGGAACTGTTTTTCTCGATCTGCTCGATACGGATGCCTTTACTGCCCTTGATTTCGCCATTGACCAGAGAGGCACCATGCAATGCGGGGACCAGCGCTTCTGCGTTAACCGTACTGCTATCGCTGTTTTGCAGTTCCACATCCAGGGTCATCTCTTTACCGGTCCGCACCAGGCCAATTTTGACTTTCTTGGGTCCGGTGGTCGCCACTTTGGCGCGCAGTTCAGCAAAACTCTGTATCGGTTTGCCATCGAGACTGGTGATCACATCCCCGGCCTTAATACCCGCTTTTGCGGCGGCAGAGTCGGCAGCGACTTCGCTGACAAAGGCCCCTTTCTGAACGTTAATATTGAAGGCTTTGGCAATATCGGCGGTCATCTCATTGCCTTTAATCCCGAGGACGCCGCGTTTAACCTCACCAAATTCGATCAGTTGCTGGCTCAGACTTTTCGCCATATTGCTGGGAATAGCAAAACCGATGCCGATATTACCCCCGGAAGGGGCCAGAATCGCGGTATTGATACCGATTAACTCTCCCTGCAAATTGACCAGCGCGCCACCGGAGTTCCCCCGGTTGATAGAGGCATCGGTTTGAATAAAATTCTCCAGCCCCTGCGCATTGAGACCACTGCGGCCCAGCGCCGAAATAATACCGGCGGTGGCGGTTTGTCCCAGACCAAAAGGATTGCCGACAGCAACGGCAAAATCGCCGACGCGTAAGCCATCAGAGTCGGCGATGGGGATAGCCACCAGATTTTTGGCCTCTTTAAGTTGTAACAGAGCGATATCAGACAACTCATCACGACCGATCAGGGTTGCCTCAAATTCACGACCATCGTACAGTTGACCGCGGATTTTAGTGGCATTATTGATCACATGATTATTGGTCAGCACATAGCCTTTTTTAGCATCGATAATGACCCCGGAGCCCAGACCCTGAAAAGGGCGCACACTCTGCTGTTCGCCGGGCAGGTTAGGACCAAAAAAGAACTTAAATTCCGGGGGGAGTTGCTGGCGTTGTACCTGTGTTCCCTCAACCTGAATACTGACCACCGTGGGTAAGACCTTCTCCAGCATCGGGGCCAGACTGGGCACCTGTTGCCCTTCCACGGCGACAGGCAGAACCGTCGCCTGGGCTGGGTTGAACATCGTGGGTAACATCATGCCCAGACTCAAGACAATTGCACTGGATAATACTTTTGTTTTCATAATCCCTTTTTCTCTCTCAATCTGGTTAGAAAATTCCATTATCAGGTGTTGTTATCAGGTGTTGCTATCAGGGTCTGTCAGCAGGAAAAAGCCCGGAAGCCCCATCGGAATAGTCACGGGGCCTCTCCACGGGCAGCGTATCATTTTCTGCCTCAGACTCTCCCAGACGGTATTGAAATGGATTTTCGGGAACAGGCAGATCCGGTAGCAGGTTATTGGAGCTTTGCGCCATATGCTGATACAGCTTACGATAATCCTGCGCCATATTGTTGAGCAGCTCTGCACTTTGCGCGAAATGACCGACTAATTCCCGCCGATAGGTTTCCAACTGTTGCTGACTTTTTTCCAGCTCGGATTGCAGCGCCTGCTGCTGTCTGAGTTTGCTGTTACCGTAACGCATCACCAGAGCACCGATAACAACACCGATAATCAACCCGATGAGCATATAAATCCAAGGCATAGTGACTCCTGTTAAACTCATATTTAATGGCACCTGTCGCCGCACTGTATATAGTTAGATACTATACCCGTTAATTCAGCCAGAGTGGAATCCTCAATATCAATTTGCTATTCATACCCTATCCAATTAGGCTGTGCTCCACAACCCCCCGCTGGCAGGGGTGAATACGGCAAATTATAACGCTTATGACTCTTTTAACACCATTAACCGCATATCAACAGGCACTACAACAGCATAATTATCAATCGGATCTGGCACAATACCAGGCCATTGTACAACTTGAAGAGCTCTACCAGCGTTTTCTGGCACGCCATCGCGCAGGTCTTAAGGCTGACAGGCAGCATAAAGGATGGGGACGCTGGTTTAAGCGTAATAACACCCCCGAGCCACTTCCCGGCCTCTACCTATGGGGTGGTGTGGGACGTGGTAAAACCTGGCTCATGGACCTCTTTTACCAGAGTCTGCCAGGTAAACGCAAGATACGGCTGCATTTTCATCGTTTTATGCAGCGAGTTCACGATATGCTGACAGAGCGGCAGGGTGAAAAAAATCCCCTGGAAGGGATAGCCGATGATTTTGCCGTCCGTGCTGATATCCTCTGCTTCGATGAGTTTTTTGTCACCGATATTGCTGATGCCATGCTACTGGGCGAATTACTGAAGCTGTTGTTTGCCAGGGGGATCACCCTGGTGGCCACCTCCAATATTGCCCCGGAGCAGTTGTATCACAATGGATTACAGCGGGCCCGCTTCTTACCTGCCATCGCAGCCATAGAAGAGCACTGCCAGGTGCTTAACGTAGATGCCGGAATTGATTACCGGCGCCAGACACTGACAGAACAGGAGATCTTCCTGACTGGGGCAGACAGAGAGACTAAAATCGCAGAGCTGTTCGACAGGGTGGTGGGTCATCCCGGAGAGGGCGGACAGACCATCAGACTTAACCATCATCCGTTGACCATACTGAATCGCGCTGAAGGGGTGTTGGCCATCGAATTCAGTGAATTGTGCGATAAACCGCGCAGCGCCCGAGATTACATTGTGTTATCTGACCAGTATCATACGGTTTTTGTGCACAATATGTATCCGATGGGGGAGAACCATGAAGATTGTGCCCGCCGCTTCGTGGCCCTGATCGATGAATTCTATGAAAGGCGCGTTAAGCTGATTATCTCTTCAGCCGTTGAACCTGCCGGGCTTTACGATGGCGAGCGCACCCGCTTTGAATTTGAGCGATGCCTTTCCCGCCTGCAGGAGATGCAGAGCCAGCAATACCTGCAGCAACACCATCGGGCCTGATCTCACATCGATCCCTTTAGCCCCGGCAGTGGATGCTATGTAGGTTCTCAGACCCGCCGTGAACCCATCC
>JBOFSC010000452.1:0-2172 GCA_051651345.1 Enterobacteriaceae bacterium | reverse complement strand
CTCCCCTTGCCATGGGAGGGAGTAAAACTACCCCTCCACCACCTCTTTAACAGCCCGGTGCAAACGCTCAAAACCGGTGGCGATTTCCGCTTCGCTGATCACCAGCGATGGCGCGAAGCGCAGAATATTAGGCCCGGCCATCATCAGCATCACACCATGCCTCGCCGCTGCCGCAACAAAATCTGCCGCACGTCCGTGCCACTGTGGCTGCAACTCAGCGCCGATCAGTAAGCCCATCCCTCTGATATCACTGAAAACAGACGTGCTCTGGCCGATAGCCTTCAACTGCTCCTGAAAAATCCCGTGTCGCTGCTCCACGCCCTGCAACAGTTCTGGCGTATTGATCAGATCCAGAGCCACCTCCGCCACCGCGCAGGCCAGTGGGTTACCACCAAATGTTGTACCGTGACAGCCCGGACTCATTGCAGAAGCAATCTCCTCCGTGGTCAGCATGGCGCTGATGGGAAATCCGCCTCCCAGGGCTTTGGCACAGGTGAGGATATCCGGCATCACATCATAGTGCATATAGGCAAACAGTTTACCCGTGCGCCCCATACCACTTTGCACCTCATCAAACACCAGCAGTGCCTGATGCTGGTCGCAAAGCTGACGTAACCCCTGCAGGAATTCTGGCGTGGCACCAGTAACACCGCCTTCGCCCTGTATCGGCTCAACCACCACGGCGCAGGTATGCTCATCCATTACCGCTTTCACCGCAGCCAGATCATTAAAGGGAACATGAACGATATCGGCAGGTTTAGGGCCAAATCCATCGGCGTATTTGGCCTGACCTCCCACGGATACCGTAAAGAAAGTGCGTCCGTGGAAGGCGTTATAAAAGGCGATAATCTTGCTTTTATAGACATTGTGACGTTTAGCCACAGCGTAGCGAGCCAGTTTAAAGGCCGCTTCATTAGCTTCAGCCCCTGAATTAGCAAAAAAGACACGCTCAGCAAAAGTGGCGGCGATCAGTTTACTGGCCAGACGCAAGGCAGGTTCGTTGGTAAACAGGTTGCTGGTATGCCATAACTGTGTCGCCTGCTGTTGCAGCGCAGCCACCAGCGCCGGATGGCAATGGCCCAACCCCGTGACAGCAATGCCCCCGGTAAAATCAATATACTCCTTGCCATGACTGTCCCAGACCCGGCTCCCCTCTCCCCGTACCGGCACAAAAGCGGCAGGAGCAAAAACCGGTAGTATGACCTTGTCATGGGTCTCTCTTGTTACATCACTCTCTTTTTTTTGCATAGTAATTCATCCATGCAGCATGTGTTTGCAAAAATACTCACATGTATTGAATAAAAAATCAATAACTACAGAGACAGAAAATTACTCAATAGCTGATGCCCCTGCTCACTGAGAATACTTTCCGGATGGAACTGGACGCCATACAGGGGCAGCTGGCGGTGTTGTATCCCCATAATTTCATAGGGTTGATCTTGACTGACGCTCCAGGCCGTGACCTCCAGTGAGTCGGGCAGAGAATCCCATTCGAGAAGCAGGGAGTGGTAACGGGTCACGGTCAGGGGATGGTTTAAATCACGAAACAGACCTTGTCCATTATGCTCAATTCGGGAGGTTTTGCCATGCATCACCTGTTGCGCGCGCACGACTTTAGCGCCAAATGCCTCGCCAATAGCCTGGTGCCCCAGACAGATCCCCAAAACAGGGATACGACCGGCAAAATGGCTTATCATCGCCAGGGTGATACCGGCCCCCTGCGGACGTCCCGGACCCGGAGAGATCACGATTTTCTCCGGTGCCAGGGCTTCGATATCGTGGAGACTGAGTTGATCATTACGCACAACCTGCACTTCACACTGCAATTCGCAGAAATAGTGATAGAGGTTATAGGTAAAAGAGTCGTAGTTATCTATTAACAGAAGCATACTGTTTGACGAGCTTTAGTCAGGATGATACAAAATAGGCTACCATTCTAACAAAATAACGTATTACCGCATATGCTCTTTTCTCTTATTATCATTCAGTTTTTTGCCCTGATCACACCCGGTCCTGACTTTGCCTTTGTGGCCTCAACCGCATTGAAAGGCAACAAAAAAGATATTTTCTACTCCTGCGTGGGGATCACCCTCGGTGTCTTTTTCTGGGCATTCCTCTCCATGACCGGACTGCATATCCTGTTTGCCCAATATCCGGTGGCACAAGTTCTGT
>JBOFSC010000451.1:0-3714 GCA_051651345.1 Enterobacteriaceae bacterium | reverse complement strand
AGTCCGCCAGATCGATATTCTGTTTTTGGTGGGAAACCACCCAGGGATAGATAGCGATATCGGCAATGGAGTAGTGCTGCCCCCCCACCCAGGGGCTCTCCTGCAGACGCTGATTTAATACCCGATACAGATGCGCAGTCTCATCCTGATAACGTTTAATGGCGTAAGGTACTTTTTCCGGCGCATAGTGATTAAAATGGTGATTCTGACCCAGCATCGGGCCAAATCCGGCCATCTGCCAGAAAAGCCACTGCAGGGTTGTCGTTCGTTCTCTCAGATCGTGGCTGAGTAACTGACCACACTTTTCCGCCAGATAGAGTAAAATAGCCCCGGATTCAAACAGCGCGATCGGTTCGCCACCATCGGCAGGCCGTTTGTCGACAATGGCCGGGATCTTGTTATTGGGAGTGATAGCCAGAAACTCAGGTTTAAACTGCTCACCGGCATGGATATCAACAGTGTGCAGATGATAGGGTAATCCTGTCTCGGCAAGAAAAATCGTGATCTTATGACCGTTGGGTGTGGCAGCGTAATAGAGATCTAACATGGTATTCTCCTTTGTCCTGTTTTACCATGTGGGTAAGGTTAAGATAGCATATTATCAGATCATTTTACTGATCAAATACGGGCTCTGCACAGTGGGCAAGTGATGGCGGAGATCACACTGCAGCATTGATTGAGGGCCTGACCATCGCTAAGGTAGGAATTTTGATGTCAAACGAAATGACAGTGGACGAATGGGTGGATGTGGTTGACCAGGAAAATAGTGTAATAGCCCAGGCGAGCCGTGTGCAGATGCGGCAACATAATTTGCGCCATCGGGCAACTTATATCATTGTGCATGATGGTATGGGGCAGATTCTGGTACAGCGTCGCTCTGCCGGTAAGGATATTAATCCTGGTCTGTTGGATGCTGCCGCCGGAGGCGTGGTACAGTCCGGTGAAGGGATGCTGCAGTCTGCCAGAAGGGAAGCAGAAGAGGAGTTAGGCATTGCGGATGTCCCTATTGCGGATCATGGTCTGTTCTATTTTGAAGGCACTGGATGTCGTGTCTGGGGCGGCCTTTTCAGTTGTATCAGCCGCGGGCCGTTTGCACTGCAGGTCGAAGAGATGGATGAGGTGGAGTGGATGAAGCCGGAAGAGATACAGGCCCGGGCCGAAGAGTTTACCCCTGACTCCTTAAAGGCATTGGCACTCTGGCTGGAGCAGCACACTCAGGAGTGAACCCCCTTTGATTTCCCCCTCCTGCGGCCAGGAGAGGGAATCACTCATTAATTTAATTGCCTCTTAATGCCTGGACCGCTGTTAAATAGAGCGAATACTGCGCATCCTGGTCATGATAAGTATCATTATGAATATCCCAGAACCAGACCCCGCCCAGGTTATTGGCCTTGACGATATGATCAATTTTCTGTTTCAGAACCTCTGGTGAATCATAGCTGAACACCGGATACGCCTTGTAGTAGATCTGTGGAATCGGCACCTGATTCCCCGCAGGCGGTGATTGAATCACGCTCTGTGACAGAGAGTAACCCCATGCATGATCGACCCCATCAATACCCGGAATGGTGGTGACACTAAAGTCTGTGGGCAAAGGCTGACCAAATAATCCCCGATTATCGGTAGCGGCAGGAATCTGAGACGGCTGCCAACAGGTATCAGAACCATGGGCCCCTTGGGTTAGTGCGCTGACAACACAGCTATAGCCATAGACTCCGGTATTATCGACAGCCCCGCCGGAGGGATAGTAAGGCACGACATTCGGGGGATCGCTAAAAGTGGTATCAGGATAGTAGAGAGGCAGGCCAATTTTCTGAGGATTCATCTCCCCTTTCACACCGTAGGTATAGTTATTGGCTGCCGTGGGTTTCGATTGAACTAACATCTCTCGGGTATAGTTGGGGATGCCCAGAATGATTTTCTGCGAATTCACCCCCTGTTGCTGCAAAGAGTGCACGGCGGCCAGTATCTCATCGGCAGGTGCCTGATCCATTGCGGCTTGCACAGGCCCTTTGGCATCAAACTCTGCATGGGCATCAAATCCCATTAAATTGATCAGATCAAAATAGCCGCCTAACTGCTTCCAGTGCAACTGACCATCACCATTGAGTTTGGCCAGATTGATCGGCACCGCAACGGATAATATTTTATCGCTATGCATCTCCTGATTCACTTTTTCAACTCGTGCATGGAGCTGCTGCATTAAAGCGGTGAAAAAGGCAAACTCCTGGGGATAAAGCACGCTCTCTGACTGACCATAGCCGGGATACTCCCAGTCGATATCGATACCATCGAAGGTGGGATAAGGGGCTTTACCACGCAGGAGTTGTTCGCAAGAGTTGAGAAAGTTTTGCGCTACTGCAGAGGCCGTATTATAGTCAGCATCTTTGGCAAACTGATGAAATCTGGGGCCATAAGCCCATCCCCCAATGGAGGCAATCAACCGGGTTTGCGGATTGTCATTCTTATAGGTCATCAGGTCAGCATAATTTTGATTGGCAACATCAGCCTCATAGGCATAATCCATATCGCCCACAGTGCCGTCAGGCTACCCTGCCCATACAGGACCCACGCCTCTGCCCCCGTAGCCCGGTTTATCCGCCGCATCGGTGCTCACTTTAGGCGCAAAAAAAGCGTAGTTGATAAAACTGGCGGGTTTTTTATCCAGTTCATCCACATGTTTGACGCCACCACCATGACGCCAGTACGCCCAACTGGTGTAGTAGACACCAACGACTGGCTTAATGAGGGGAGCGGCATTAACCACAGGAACAGACAACAATGATAATATACACACTGCCATCCACCGTTTAGGGTATCGTTTATTCACCATATTTCACCTGCTTAAAAAACTGAATTTCATAACTGTGTTATGCAATTGGCGTCATCGTTAGCAATGGCGTGGCTTACTTAACAACCCTTTTTATACGCTCATATAACAATATTTCTAATAAATGCTTCTTATATGCAACTCAAGATTGATCGTTTCAGCCTATAAGGCAATAAAACTATTTGTTATAAAAGATAAAAACTTTTATCATATTACATTGTATTTGGTTGTTAAATTGTGACAGACAAAGGCTGAATAATGAATAAATGTTACTATTAACCTTGGCATAAATAGGGATTTTGTATGTATAGGTACTGGATATCCGGGCCATTAGCCCTCGCGCTGATGGTAGTATTTAGCTGTCCGGCGGCGCAGCCGCAACAGAAGGTTCTAAGCTATCGCACCCTGGGCACCATTGAACAGCAGGGAGTGATATTCAAAGATCACAACCGCAATAACAGACTCGATCCTTATGAAGACTGGCGCCTGACACCAGCCGAACGTGCCAGAGATTTACTGTCACGTATGACCCTGAAGGAGAAAGCCGGCACTATGCTACATGGCTCGGCCCCCTCTCCCGGTGATATTATTGGCCTGGGCTCAGAATATGATCTGGCTCTGATCAGACAGATGATCGAGCAGGGAAAGGTCACCAGCTTTATTAGCCGTCTGATGGTTTCTCCTCAGGTGATGGCCGAGCAGAATAACCAGTTGCAGGCGATTGCAGAACAATCTCGCTTAGGTATTCCGCTGTTGATCAGCATCGATCCGCGCAGTGACTATCGCTATGGCACCACAGAGCCAGGGCTCGATGGTCACTCTAAATGGCCCGGTACTCTCGGTATCAGTGCCATTAACGATGAGGCGTTGACCCGCCGTTATGC
>JBOFSC010000450.1:0-3459 GCA_051651345.1 Enterobacteriaceae bacterium | reverse complement strand
TGACGCGTCACTTCACCATAACCACTCAATAGTTTAATGCACTCCAGTGCTTGCAGAGTGCCAATGATACCCACCAGTGGTGCCATCACCCCCGCTTCAACACAGGTCAGTTCCGTATCGGCAAACAGTCGGCTCAGACAGCGATAACAGGCTTCCTGCTCCTGGTAAGTAAAGACCGTTAGCCAGCCCTCCATACGAATCGCCGCTGCAGAAACCAGAGGTGTACGACTGCTGTAGCACAGCCGATTTAACTGATTGCGCGTTGCCACATTATCTGTGCAATCCAGCACCACATCACTTTGTTCTATCAGGGGCAACAACTGCTCATCGCCCATTTTATCGCACCAGGTAAACAGGCGAGTCCCGGGATTCAACTGCGCCAGGCGCTGGCGGGCGGAGTCCACTTTCAGCATCCCGACAGTGGTATCACTGTGGAGTATCTGACGCTGCAGATTGGAGAGAGAGACCGTATCAAAATCCACCAGCAGCAGGGTACCGACGCCAGCGCTGGTGAGATATTGACTGGCGGCACAACCGAGACCGCCCAGGCCGATAATCAGCACGGTGGAGGCTTTAAGTTTTTCCTGACCCGCAAAATCAAACCCACGCAATACAATTTGCCGGTTATAGCGCATCATCTCATCGTCTGTCAGCTCCACCATTTCTGTTACTCTCCCAGTAATCCATTAAACGGTTCCACTGTGACCCACTCCCCCTCGTTGATCGGGGTATCGGCGGGCTGAACAATAATAAAACAGTTGGCCTCGCTAATGGAACTGAAGACATGGGAACCCTGGTGTCCGGTGGACCAGACCTGCCACTCCCCGTCGCTATTCTGGCGCAAAATACCGCGCTGAAAATCCACCCGATCCGGAGAAGTACGCAGCTTATCGGCACTGCGTACCTGAAAACGGCGTGGTGGCTGCCAGTGAGAGTGACCGGCCAGTTTATGCAGCATGGGCTGCACCAACTGATAGAAAGTGACGGCGGCGGAGACCGGATTGCCGGGCAGACCACAAAACAGGGCACGGCGTAACTGACCGAAGGCAAAAGGTTTACCCGGTTTGATGGACAGACGCCAGAAACTGATCTGCCCCACATCCTGCAAAATTTGTCGGGTATAGTCCGCTTCACCCACCGAGACACCGCCACTGCTGATCACCACATCGGCGCACTGGTCAGCCTGGATAAAGGCATTTTTTAAAGCCAGCGGATCGTCGGGGATAATCCCGAGATCGATCACGTCACAATGCATGCGTTGCAACATCAGTTTAACGGCAAAACGATTGGTATCATAAATATGGCCTTCTGCCAGAGGCTGACCGACCGGTTGCAGCTCATCTCCGGTAGAGAACAGGGCCACTTTCAGGCGGCGCAGCACCTTCACTTCGCCGATACCGAGAGAGGCCAGCAGAGGCAGGTGAGCCGCTGTCAGCAGCATACCGGCAGCGAGCACCGTGGCCCCCTGGCGGATATCATCACCAATCAGGCGAATATGCTGACCGGCACGGGGAGTGTGGGTAAAACGAATACCGTCTTCTTCCACCAGGGCCTGTTCCTGCATAATGACGGCATCGGCTTCTGCGGGTACCGGCGCACCGGTCATAATCCGCAGACAACTGCCCGCAGGCCAGGCGGCTTGCAGAGGGGCTCCGGCCAGGATGGTGGCGGTCAGCGGTAAAGGTTCGCCACTGGCGAGGTCGGCCAGACGGACCGCGTAACCATCCATTGCCGAGTTATTAAAAGGGGGCACATTGATAGGGGAAATGGTGGCGCTGGCGGTAATCCTCCCGGCGGCTTCAGTAAGAGGAACGCACTCACTCTCTTGCAACGGCGTGGCTGCTGACAGAATTTTTTCGATAGCCTGCACAATGGTCAGCATTGTGACAGAGGAACTACAGCTCTCCATAACGACTCCATAGGCATATCCGGGATGCCTGACACCTGAATAATAATGGGGGGCTATTATGGCATGCAAACAGCCGAATGCGCCATGCTTCGTCCTCTGATACTATCAGTGATACATTGATTTAACATGGAGATCAGGCTATGCAGGCACATGAGATTATTCATTTCTGGTTCGTCGAAACAGAGCCGCGCATGTGGTTTCGCAAAGATACCGCCTTCGATCAGTTGATCCGGCAGCGCTATGCACAGTGGCATCTGGCCGCAACCCGGGGTGAACTGGCCCCCTGGCGTGTCGATATCCATGGTCGTCTGGCAGAGATCATCGTGCTGGATCAATTTTCCCGCAATCTATTCCGTGACACTGCAAAGACTTTTGCTTATGACGGTATGGCGCTGATTTTGGCTCAAGAGGCGGTGGCGAGTGGTCAGGCAGTACAGCTTGACCCTCAAAAGCGCAGCTTCCTCTATATGCCCTATATGCACTCTGAGTCCCCCTGGGTTCATCAGCAGGCCGTGCCACTGTTTGAACAACTTAACCTGCCAGAACCGTTACGTTATGAACTGCGACACAAGGCGATTATCGATCAATTTGGTCGCTATCCATACCGCAACGAGATTCTGGGCCGTGTTTCCAGTGAAGCGGAGAAAACCTTTCTCACTCAACCCAACTCCAGTTTTTAAATGACTGCCCCCGAGCCAGGGTGAAAATGAGTCACAATTAGCATAGGCAGCTATTATTATCGTATGGGCGAGAAATAACAGAGAGGTTGCCATGACAGAGCGCGCTGATAATAACCATGTAACGTATAACCATGTGGACCAGCTGTATCGATTAATGGACAGCCATTTCGATGAATACAGGCATCTGATGAAAAGTCAGTGGGAAGAGGTATTAAGCCAAACCCACGAAAGCCTGTCTCTGTTTATTAGCGCCTTTAATAATGCTGCGATTGGTATGGCTCTGGTGGCACCTGATGGCAAATGGTTAAAAACCAATCAGGCACTGAGTGATATCGTCGGTTACAGCCCGGAAGAGCTGCGCTCCTGTAATTTTCAAACCATCACCTATGAAGAAGATCTGGAAAAAGACCTCTCGTTGCTGAATCAATTAATGCAGGGCAAAATCAACCATTACCATATGGAAAAGCGCTATATTCACCGCGATGGACACCAAATCTGGGTACTGCTCACCGTTTCCATGGTTAAAAATCAGGATGGCACACCGGGTTATTTTATTTCTCAGATCCAGGATATTAATCTGCAAAAGCAGATGGAAACGCAACTGATGAAAAAGCAGGCACAACTGGAGCGGGCTCAGGAAGAGCTGATTAAATTAGCTATGTATGATCCGGTGACCGGGCTGGCTAACCGACATATGTTCAGTGCCCGTTTTAACTCTGTGATGTCTATGTTGCGCCGGGATGGTGGCACATTCTCTCTGGCGATGATCAGTATCGATAATTTTGATGTCTACTCTGATGCTTACGGCGCTCTGGCGGGGGAACACGCGCTGCAGGTGACCGCCGGTCTGCTGTCAGCCGAGTTAAGCCA
>JBOFSC010000449.1:0-2959 GCA_051651345.1 Enterobacteriaceae bacterium | reverse complement strand
GGCCCGGGTGGTGATCACCAATGAGAAAGTACTGGGTAAAAAGATCCGCGATCTCAACCTGAAAGAAAAATATGATGTGGTGATCTCGCGCCTGAATCGCGCCGGTGTTGAGCTGCCTGCCGCCGGTGGAGCCAGTTTGCAGTTTGGTGACATTCTCAACCTGGTGGGACGCCAGAGCGCCATCGATGCCGTGGCCGATATTGTCGGCAACGCGCAGCAAAAATTACAGCAAGTGCAGATGTTACCGGTGTTTATCGGTATTGGCCTGGGCGTATTGCTGGGCTCGATTCCTCTGTTTATTCCGGGTCTGCCGGTGGCGTTAAAGCTGGGGCTGGCTGGCGGACCGCTGGTGGTGGCCCTGATTCTGGGGCGTATCGGTAGCATCGGCAAGCTGTACTGGTTTATGCCCCCCAGTGCCAACCTTGCCCTGCGGGAGTTGGGGATTGTCCTTTTTCTGGCAGTGGTGGGATTAAAATCCGGAGGCGATTTTGTCACTACGCTGCTGCATGGGGATGGCCTTTCCTGGATCAGTTATGGCGTCTTTATCACCGCCATTCCGCTGGTTATTGTCGGTGTGCTGGCACGCACGGTGGCGCGCATGAACTACCTGACGCTGTGCGGTATGCTGGCCGGTTCCATGACCGATCCTCCGGCGCTGGCAATTGCTAACGGGTTACATAGCGGCAGCGGTGCAGCGGCATTCTCTTATGCCACTGTCTATCCGCTGGCGATGTTCCTGCGTATTATGTCGCCACAATTAATTGTGGTCGCTTTTATGGCGTTTTAGGGTCTTGAGGTGCGGTTACTGCTGCTGCTGACGACAACAACAGTCAGAAATATGGTCATCCACCAGACCGCACGCCTGCATAAAGGCATAACAGATAGTGGAGCCGACGAACTTAAAGCCTTTTTTCTTCAGCGCCTTGGACATGGCATCGGAGACGTCGGTTTTTGCAGGCACCTCTGCCAGGGTATGCCAGTGATTAATCTGTGGCTTACCATCGACAAACGACCAGATAAAATCAACAAAATTCTCTCCCTGGGCCTGCATAGCCAGAAGAGCACGAGCATTGGTGATAATAGCGTTGATCTTTAAACGGTTGCGGATAATCGCCGTATCCTGAAGCAGGCGCTCCACATCAGCGTCATCCATGGCCGCCACTTTGTCTGCATCAAACTGATGAAAACAGCGGTAGAAGCCGTCACGTTTTTTAAGAATGGTGTACCAGGAGAGACCCGCCTGCTGGCCTTCCAGACAGAGCATCGCAAACAGCGTTGTTGCATCGCGGCAGGGTTTACCCCACTAGTTATCATGGTAAGCGATGTAAAGTGCATCCTGAGTCACCCAACCACAGCGTCGCGTTGTCATTTTTAGCGTCCTTTTTCTATGCCGGGCTTCAGTGTAGATGAAATTAGCACGACATAACAGCGCCCGGTACCAGCTACCAGTGCACTGCTAACTAACTGTTCCTAATAGACATCACTTTGGCTCTGGTACAGTTATTTAGCGTAATTGCGACAAATTATTGCGTTTTGTAATCTTACGCTCCTTTTTGGGTGACCATGTTAGGTTATAGCTTGATCAGAGACAACAATTTTACTGGATCTTATATGATTTCTC
The DNA here is from genome assembly GCA_051651345.1 of Enterobacteriaceae bacterium. GTDB lineage: Bacteria > Pseudomonadota > Gammaproteobacteria > Enterobacterales > JBOFSC01 > JBOFSC01. The sequence continues at coordinate 1,338 of JBOFSC010000449.1, read as the reverse complement.
GCAAACAAGAGGTAACATCTGATCAATAACAGCCCTCACAGGAGCAATGTCGTGCAAGAAAAAATCTTGCGCTCCCGATATATCAGTTAACAAGGAGCTTACTTATGTCAACATCACTTCAGAATAAAACAAACCGTATGGTTATGCCTTCCTCCGATTGCAATATTTTTGCCAATAATGGCAAATTGATTACTTCAACCTCAGCGGGAAAGAGTCGCTCACTGTCTGCAAGTGAGACAGCAGCAGCATTAAAACTTTTTCGAGGTTTTATCAACACTAACCTGATCAGAGTGCATAATGGCAAATGGCCACTGTCATTTGGTTTTCAGGATGATGACATGGCAATGACTCCAAGTGGAGAAATGTATTTTCCATCTAAGGTTTTTAAAGAAGATTTTTTGTGTACGACAGACAAGAAAGATGAACGCTGGTTTATTCATGAACTGGTTCATGCCTGGCAATATCAGAGAGGAGATCCTGAGGTATATAAGTATACACTGGATAAAAACAAAGCACTGAAAGACTATCCCATGGAGGCTCAAGCTGATTTAATAACGGATTATTATTTATTAAATAAATATAATGATTCTAGTCTTTTGTGGGCAAAAAAATACGTCAACGAAAAGGTGGGTGATTTATTACCTTTCTATGAGGCTATTTTGAAAAACAGCGGCTTCCCTCTTGTGTCATGGCGATAACAAAAGATAACGTAGAGAGGAGTCTGTATTATGCAATTTTCTATACTGAAGAGCAATGTTGCAATATATATATTTATATTATTGCTAGCAACAACTCTCACTGGGTGTATATGGTCTTACAAGGGACAGATGCGTGGTGGGAAAGTGATATCAAAAGATGGGAATATCTGCTTTTCAATAGATAATGATAAGGACACAAGCAAGTACTCTGTCCAGTTAATATCTATTTCAGTTACTGGTGATAATAAAATTGCATGGGAGAAAGACTTTGACAAAAATAAAGAAGTAAAACATATTACGCCAAATGACTGCATTCCCCTGCCTCATGAGGTGAAACTTACTTTTGGAACTTATTATAGTTTCTCATTAAGAGTTAGCATGGATGAAGCGGGCGGATGGGATACCTTATTCTATCATGGTCAGTTTTTTCTGGTAAATAAATTTGGATATGTAAAATTATATCAAAGCTCTTTCCCTGGAGAACAGTAGATGTTAGTGGGGGCTTATACGTAGGATCTTTAGGATCAACCAACTGATAACGATAGAAAAAATGACGTATTTTTAGAAAAAAGAGTGGAAAGTGTGCTGTGATCATGATCAAATGATCATTCGCCAAAACAACCAACACAACCAACACAAC
>JBOFSC010000448.1:0-3858 GCA_051651345.1 Enterobacteriaceae bacterium | reverse complement strand
TAACAGCATGATAATTCAGGCTCACTGATTGAACACAGTTTGTGTATTGAGCTGTTGCTGCCGGTCCACACTGTGCAGTACCTGATTGATAAAGTCAGCCCGCTGTTGCTGTAATGCGTCACTCCCCTCTGCCTGCGGCCAGGCGGAGAGCATCACGATAACCAGATTACGGCGCGGATCGATATAGAGCAGTTGACCAAAAATCCCCTGGGCCTGATAAGCGCCCTGAGCGTCGATCCACCACTGATAACCGTAAGGATCATGCTGCGCGACAGAGGGCGGGCTGGCATGGCTGGATTGCTTTACCCAGTTGCCGGGCAGGAGTGGATGGTGATCGATGATACCCTGGCCCAGCATAAACAGGCCAATGCGCCCATAATCCTGCAGCGTTGCGCTCAAACCGTTACCGGCCATCTCATTGCCCTGCAGATCGGTCAGCCAGATAGCCTTCTCCTGCATCCCCATCGGCTGCCAGATTTTTTGTGACAGATAAGTCGCCAGAGGTTGGCCTGTGGCCCGGCGAATAACGGCGCCCAGTATATTGGCTTCGCCGGTACTGTAGTTAAAGTAACTTCCCGCCGGGTACTGGCGTGGCAGTGCGGCCATATAAGCTAAAAAGGCAGATTCTGAACTGATCAGCAAATCATAGGATTTAAAGAGATCGGAGTGAGGATTTTGATAATCTTCATCCCAGCGAATCCCGGAGGTCATGGTCAACAGTTGTTGAATGGTCACCTGAGCATAGGCACTCTGAGCCAGCTCCGGTAGATACTCACTGACAGGATCATTCAGACTGTGAATGGCACCCTCTTGTAATGCCAGACCGGCCAGGATGGAGGTTACCGATTTTGACATTGAAAATGCCACCCAGCGCTGATCAGAGCTAAACCCCGGCTGATAGTGTTCCAGCACCACTTGACCATGGTGCAGAACCAATAACCCGTATACATGATTTTCCTGCATAAAGTGTTCGCTGTAGGGAAGAAGCAGTGGCTTGCCCTGAGGCAGGGAAGAGAACCCGGCACCAGGGCGGGTAATGACGCTGTGCGTGGGCCACAGTTTTTCCATCTGCGGAAAGGCGCAGAACTGTTCTTCAGGTGTCCAGTTAAACAGATTTGCCGGGTCGATATGGGTCAGTTGAGCACAGGGCGTATTCGCCTGAGCGATCCCTTGCAGGGATAGCAGCAGTAACAGCGCTGTGGCAAGATGCCGAATTAGGGTTATTAGCTGGGGCATACCAGACCTCGGGATGGTATAGACGATGATAGTAAAACGACTTACGTCTGTTCCCTAACGAGATCCCTGCCGCTATACCCTAATGTCGTCAGGAGGAATTAGGGTATAGTGATTAGCTTAGTTCATGGGTGGGGGAATTTCCTGTCAGTTTTTTAGTGCCATCCGGGCGGCCGCTTCGGCATGCAGGCGAGTGGTGTCGTACAGGGGCACAGTGGTGTCTGCGGGGGTGAGCAGCATGGTGATCTCGGTACAACCCAGAATAATCGCCTGAGCCCCTTTATTGCGCAACTCTTCAGCAATATTGATATAAATCTGCCGGGAGGAGTCGATGATTTTGCCCTGGCAGAGTTCATCATAAATAATGCGGTGCACCTGTTTACGCTGCTGCTCATCGGGTAGTAAAACCTGTAAGCCGTACTTATCGCGTAAACGATTTTTATAAAAGGCCTGTTCCATGGTGAAAGCCGTGCCCAACAGGGCTACCTGCTCGACAGAATCCGCACAGAGAGCCTGGGCGGTAGGATCGGCAATATGCAGTAAAGGAATGTCGACCCGCTGTTCAATTTGTGCTGCGATTTTATGCATGGTGTTAGTGCAGAGCAGCAGTAAATCTGCTCCGGCCAGCTCCAGTCCCGCCGCAGCCTGCGCCAGCACTTCTCCGGCCTCGTGCCACTGTCCCGAGCGCTGCAGGGCTTCAATCTCGGCAAAGTTGACGCTATGCAGCACAATTTTGGCGGAGTTCACCCCACCCAGCGCCTGCTGCATATAACGGTTGATGATTTGATAATAGAGCTGGGTCGATTCCCAGCTCATTTACACACGGCTTGTTCCCACCTGACAGAGAATTGACGTTTAGACCTGTCATTAAACCCTGCATCCGGTCAAACCCGGAGAATCCTACTTGTAACGGCACTACATTTGGTTGAGTTTTATACAATTCCTCTCCAGAGAAACTGACACAATGTTCTGAAAAAGTGCCTTATTTTAAGGATAAGTCCCTTTCCCATCTGTCAAAGCTGACCAATCGACCATTAATGTGAGTTATACACAATAAAGTGCAAGGGACTTGGTAAATTAAGCTCCTGTCGTTGTGGCTTCTAAGTGCGTGGAGTCTTTTAATCTTCTTTTAGTCTTTTATCTTTTAAAAATAAAACCTACTCGCAGCTAAAGCTGTGAATAATGACCGCCCTTGCAGCGACGCAAGCGTCGCGCCGGTTCGGACAGTCGCTACGCTCTTGGATAGCACCCGCTAAAGCGGGCAAACCCCCAATCCTGTAACATCCTTTTGTCTTCGACCATCCGGCTGCTGCATGGCTGAAAGTCCGCAGTTCGCTACGCTCACAAAACACGCCTGGCAGCAAAAGGGAGGGAGCTGCGCACCCTGAAAGACCGTACCGCCTTACGGCGGGCTTCGGCGGATAACCTTCTGTGATCACTGAAATACCACTGTGCCGCCTTCCATGCGCTACGCGCATCAAAAAGAGACCGATTTTCGATTAATAAAAGTTGCATTTATAAGCTATAGGTTATACCATGAGAGTATAAGCTTTACCTTATATGAAAAGGAGTCTGATGATGTGGACTGTGGTTTTTACTTCACGGTTTGACGTCTGGTTGCTCGAACAGGATGAAAGTATGCAAGAAAAGGTTTTGGCCTCTCTGTCCAATCTTGAAACCTATGGCCCTGCGTTATCACGTCCCTATGTTGATACCGTAAAAGGCTCCAGGCATAAGAACATGAAAGAGCTGCGTATACAGTATTCAGGTCGCCCCGTTCGCGCATTTTTTGCTTTTGATCCCAAACGACAGGCTGTTGTTTTATGTGCCGGGGACAAAAGCAATGACAAGCAGTTTTACGAGAAAATGATCCGCATTGCGGATGAAGAGTTTACCGCGTATTTGACCGTGATGGAGGATAAGCGCAATGAAAACATTACGTGACGCTATAGCCAACCGTTCGCCGGAAAGCCAGTCCAGGATCAAAGAAATGGCGGATGAAATGATCCTGGAAACAGGCTTACATTTGATTCGTAAAGAATTGCAGTTATCTCAAAAATCTCTGGCCGCATCAATGGGAGTAAGCCAGCCTGCCGTGAATCAGATCGAACAACGCGGTAATGACGTGAAACTCGCCACTTTGAAACGCTATATTGAAGCAATGGGTGGAAAATTGAGTATTGATGTAACACTACCAACCGGTAAGCGTGTAGCTTTTCATTTATAGGTAGGGCAACTGTAGGTTTCTCTACGTGAAACCACCCACCAGAACCTTAAATGAGTTAGTGAGTAATTACTCATTAACTCATTAACTTATTTCCAGTAGCTACACTTACTCTTTCTGGTTTTTAGTTGATGCCAGTGAAATAAACCAATCGTTAACGTGTTTGGCTACTAATGTGCCATTCCAATAGGGAAACTGTAACGTTTTGAATGGAGTTTCTTTGTATTCCCCTGGCCCAGGTCCTCGATATAGGATGGTGCTATAGGGGTCATCAGGTTTCCATAGTATATCTACCAGGCTATCATATGTAGGTACTTAAGCTCATAACACATTGATGTACCTTTAATTCATTACAGGGTAAATACTAAGACCTAACGATAGCAACATACTTTTCTGATCTC
>JBOFSC010000447.1:0-2170 GCA_051651345.1 Enterobacteriaceae bacterium | reverse complement strand
CATTTATGAGCGTCAGGATCTAAGCCGTGTGCAGGGGGATAAGGTCTGGGGGCTGTTTGCTGAAAAATCGATTCCTTACTATGTGGACCGCACCAATGAGCCCAGCCTGGCACAAATGACCGAGAGTGCTCTGCGTCTGCTGTCGAACAACAAAAATGGCTTTTTCCTGATGGTGGAGGGTTCCAAAGCGGACTGGGCCTCGCACGCGAATCTGCCTGTGGCGATGGTGGGCGATCTGAAGGATTTCGACGAAGCCGTCGGTAGCGCGCTGAAGTTTGCTCAGTCTAATAAGGACACCCTGGTGATCGTGGCGGCGGACCATGCCACGGGGGGAATGAGCATCGGCCATCGGGATTTAAAAGAGTATGCTTCACCTCCCCTGGGCTCCTTTGTACACCATCTGCGCAGTGTAAAAATCTCTGAAGAGAATCTGGCACAGCAGATCTTCAAAGACAGAAACAGCACAAAAATGCTGTTAAAACAGTATCTGAATCTGGATGCCAATCACCCACTGGTTAAAAAGGTTGAGCAGCAGAAAACCGAAGAGAGGATACAGACGACTATCGCTCAATGGAATACCAAACTGGCGAACCTGGCCTGGACAACGGGCGGACACACGGGAGAAGATGTGGCCCTGTACGTTTACGCCTCTGATCCCAGATATCAACTGACCGGCACTATCCTCAACTCAGATATTGCCCGTTATGTGGAAAAAGCTTTCAACGGCAATCTGGATCAGTTAACAGAAACCCTGTTTGTGCCCTCCTCATCCTTCGCCAGACAGGGCATCACGCTGAAAACTGCTCTGAGCGACAAGAGCGCCAGTCAGTTCACCCTGAGTAAAAATAATCAGGAGTATACCTTCTACAAAAACCGCAACTACTTTGACAAGAATGGTCAAAAAACGGAATTTTCCGGTGTGGTTGTATACAATGGCAAAGAGCTGTTTATTCCGCAAACCGCTCTGAATCTGTTGTAATCCTGCCAGGCGCTGCCACCAGGTGGCGCCTGCCTCTGTTATTGCCTGCTCTTTGCTTTTTTCTGCTGCTGGTTGGGTGACTCTTCCCTTCTTTCTCTCTCTGCTTTATCCTGTGCCCTGCCGCAATTTTTAACCAGGACAGTCATCATGCCAGGCACGCAATCGATTACCTTGACGCAATTTCTGCACAAATTCCCCAAAGTTGACATCCACTATCACCTCCTGGGTGGTGTACGCCTCGGCACCATGCTGGCACTGGCCGATAAATATCAGGTCCCCCTCAGTGAACAAGAAGCGAAAAGCTACTATCGGCAATATCAGCACGAAGGCGGGCCGGTAAAAGGGGGGATCGCAGCCCTGAATTTTCTCTATCCTCTGATGCGCACCCCGGAGGATTATTATCAGGTCGCTCTGGAAGTGGCGCAAGATGCTGCTGACACAGGGATTCGCCACCTGGAACTGTTCTGGAATCCCAGTGATACGCCGTTGCACTATGTAGCCGTCACAGAGGCACTGCTCGCAGCATTGCAACAGGCACAACAGCGCTGGTCACTCTCTTCTCTGCTTATCCCTTCCATCAATCGGGAAAAGAGCCCTGAAGAGGCTCTGGCTATGGTTGAGACCGTGTTACGCCACCCTTTTCCGGCGGTGGTCGGTATTGGTATCGACTACAAAGAGCAGAATGCCCCTATCGAACATTTCTGGAAAGCGTATCAACGCGCGCACATTGGCGGACTGCGCTTAACCGGACACTGTAGCGAATTTGGCCTGCACTGGCGTAATGTGGAAAGCGGGCTGGATCTGCTGGGTCTGCAGCGAATCGATCACGGTTACACGGTGGTGGACAACCCGCAACTCACCGCCCGATGCGCACGCGAGCAGATCCCCTTTACCGTGGTACCCAGCAATACTTACTACCTGAAACAATGGCCGGATGTGGCACAGTGGCGCCGAGAGCATCCCATTCGCCAGATGGCTCTGGCTGGTCTGAAAATCGTACCGGCAACCGATGACTGGCATATGCATCACACTTCAGGTGCCGAGTGCTATCGCGTTATCATATGTAGGTACTTAAGCTCATAACACATTGATGTACCTTTAATTCATTACAGGGTAAATACTAAGACCTAACGATAGCAACATACTTTTCTGATCTCGCCTGGGATGAGCTCGTTGACCATGAGTCGCAAA
>JBOFSC010000446.1:0-1521 GCA_051651345.1 Enterobacteriaceae bacterium | reverse complement strand
CAGCCGTTACCGGCTTTCGCCACGGCCAGAATGGTCACCAGAGGCAGGCCCACGGCAGTGACCAGGAAGCCAAACATCGCCAGGGAGAGGTGCTCACCAGCCATGTAACCGGCCAACGGCGGGAAAATGATGTTACCGGCGCCCAGATAGAAGGCGAAGGTCATAAACCCTAATCCGAGTACATCGGACAATGTGAGTGATTTCGTCAAGTTCAACCTCGTCTGTCTTGTAAATTATTGCTTGTTATAGTTTTTATCGGTCGCTGACCGGGTGTGTTCAGGGGGTATAAAAAAAGAGCCCCGCATGTTTTTTCATCGCAACCAGTGGTTTTAGCTGGTCTGGAGCGGGCGCTCGATCTGGAACCAGCATAATGGCGTGAAAAAATAGTTCAAGACGAAATTTACATCTTCAAATAGAAGGGGTAGGTCAGTTGGATATATCTGTCGGAATAGGCCCCATCAGCAGAATGGATCACAATTTCACCCCTCTCACACCTGTTTAATCCTCTGCCAAGTAGCAATAAAACACGATTTGCCTCTTTACCCTCTCTGGTGATAACAGCTGTATAACAAATGCCATGCAGATCATAATTCGCCGAAATGCATAAAATTTCATCGGCCATCGCCGTCGGCAGCACCAGCGCCACCTGCCCGTTCGGGCTCAGCAAACGATCGCAGGCCGCCAGTAATGCGTGGCTGTCGAGGGCACCGGTATGGCGGGCCAACGCCCGCGCCGGATCGCTAAATGACTGGCCTGCCACGAAATAGGGAGGGTTGGAGACGACAAGATCGTAAGGGGCGGCCTGATAATCCTGAATGGCACTCTCTATGACGGTCACCCGATCGGCCCAGGGAGAAGCAGCCGCATTCTCCCGCGCCTGACTGGCCGCATTAATATCCAGCTCGACCGCATCGAGACGGCAGTCAGATCTGCTGCGCTGGGCCAGCATCAGGGCGATCAGGCCGCTGCCGGTGCCGATATCGAGCACCCGGTGCGCCTGTTCAACCGGCGCCCAGGCACCGAGCAAAATGCCATCGGTGCCCACCTTCATGGCGCAGCGATCATGATTGATATGGAACTGTTTGAAGGTAAATCCGCGACTACGTCCCATCTGGCCCCCGTCATCTGCAAAAATGGTGGGCGATTATAGCGGCTAAGACACACTCACCAATAGGAGCCGACGAGATAATCGCCTATAATCTGCCGTTTCCTTAACGACCGAGTATTGCCATGAGCCAGTCCTTTGATGATTTCGACCTGCATCCCGCCCTCAATCGGGCTTTGGCCGAGATGGGATTCACCCGCCCCACCACCATCCAGCAGATGGTGCTGGAGCCAGCCCTGGACGGCCGCGATATTCTGGCATCCGCTCCAACCGGTACCGGCAAAACCGCCTCCTTCCTGCTGCCTGCCCTGCAACACCTGCTGGACTTCCCGCGTCGCAAGCCAGGCCCGTGCCGTATGCTGATCCTGACCCCGACCCGCGAGTTAGCACTGCAAGTCACCGCCCATGCCAAAGCG
>JBOFSC010000445.1:0-2433 GCA_051651345.1 Enterobacteriaceae bacterium | reverse complement strand
GTGCTGTGGTTGTGTTGGTTGTTTTGGCGAATGATCATTTGATCATGATCACAGCACACTTTCCACTCTTTTTTCTAAAAATACGTCATTTTTTCTATCGTTATCAGTTGGTTGATCCTAAAGATCCTACGTATATTGGCTGGAATAGTCCCGCTGCGAATTTGTAAATCGCCTAAAGAGCCCTGCAGTATATTACCATCCGCATCGGCACCATAACCCTGCAGGCGCATACCCATATTGTTGACCATAAAACCTTCATCATCGGTACCAAAGTAACCGGCGCGAGTATAGGCGGTGTTACCGGAGCTGTCCTTCACTACAAAGAAACCGCCACCGGAAATCGCCAGGTCGAGATTATTACCGGTTTTCAGCAGGTTACCCTGAGAGGAAATGGCCTGGGAAACACGGCTGACACCCACCCCTAACGGTTGGCCCTGAGCATACATGGCGGCGAATTCGGCGCGGCTGGATTTATAGCCCGCAGTTTCCGCGTTGGCAATATTATTACTGATGGAGTCCAGTGATTTGGTAACTGCGTTCAGGCCAGAAGTGGCAATACTATAACTCATGTTAGATACCTTATTGTTTTAACTTTTTTATTTATCAATCAGGGTGCGTTAAATCAGGCGACCTGCCGCTGGGCCTGGGGCTTTGGTTTTGGTTCTGGTTCTGGTTTATTGCCGGAGGGGTTACCAAACTGGCTAATTTTGCCATAAGGCACCTCACCGATACCGGGAATAAACAACTTAATGCCGCCCTCTTCCCCTTCTCGCGGCAGGCGAACACTATTGATGGAGCCCACAATCTCTACCGGGATCGTGGTATCGCTGTCTTCACCATCGACCACCACTTTAACCGTATATTTGCCATCGGGCAGGGACAGATCAGAATCTTTAGGATCGAAGGAGAAATCGACATTGCCTTTATCACGCTGGCCCAGGTCTATCTTATGTTCCGTGCCCGCTTCATCTTTCAGCACCAGGGTCACACTGTTGGCGGCGTGCGGTAAATTGATGCGACCATTGACAGGCTGGCCATTAAGTTCCAGCTTGTCTGTTTCCACAAACACGGTCTGACCCACCAGGTTACCAGTCGCCATCACCTGCAGATTATCCATCATGATATTGTTCTGCATCAGTTGCTTGGTCATCAGCTCGGTATACTGCATCTGAGTGAGTTGCGATAGCTGATTGACAAACTGCGAGCTATCCATCGGATCCAGCGGGTTCTGGTTCTGGATTTGCGCTACCAGCAGATTCATAAACATATTGCCCAGGTTGCCGTTATCCTTCCCCTGATTGTTATTGGAAGGGGGCGTTCCTTTTGAACTCTGGTCGTTCTCTGGTGCACTGTTAGTACGCGGCTGTGGTCTGTCAACATTCATCGTTATACCTCTCCAAATTTCAGCAGACTCTGCTGCATACTTTTGACACTGTTGAGCACTTCCACACTGGTCTCAAAGTTGCGTGAAGCCGACATCATATCCGCCATCTCTTCCACCACATTAATATCCGGGTAGAAGACATAGCCCTCGTTATCCGCCAGTGGATTATTGGGTTCATAGCGCTGTACAGAGCCGCCCGTTTCCACCACATCTAAAATCTGTACCCTGGCTCCGCCCAGCGCCTTGTTATCCATCAGACTGCTGTTCTGATACACCGAGGCAAACACAGGACGCCGCGCCTTATAGGTTTCCCCGGCACTGCTCGCCGCAGTCTCTGCGTTAGCCATATTGCTAGCGATGGTATTCAAACGCACGGTTTGTGCTGTCATCGCTGAACCGGAAACCCGGTAAATATTGCCAAAAGACATGCTTATTTCCCTTCTATCGCCTGTTTTAATCCGGCGATTTTGCTATTTAAAAAGGCCAAACTGACCTGATAGTCCATTGTGTTGCGGGAAAACTCCGCCTGCTCCACATCCAGCGCTACCGTGTTACCATCTTCAGCAGGCTGATAAGGCAGACGATATTTCACCTGTGGTAAAGAATCGAACGCCATTTTGATCTGTGAACGTTGCATCCCAGACTTAAAATCAATATCTTTAGCCTGAAAATTTGGCGTATCCACATTGGCCAAATTCGCAGCGAGCAGATCCGCTCTGGCAAGACGCAATTGCATCGCTTGCGGATGTACACCCAATGCTTTATCAAAACTAATCGCCATCAATTAACTCCCTGGAAATCCATAACACCTCTGGTACCAGAGGCAGTGATGAAATATGCAAGTTATATGCCATGTGTATAACGCAATGATTATGGAGAGTTTTATGTTTTTTTTAAGTCCTGAGCGGAAGCACTTTTTCCCTGAAACAGTGACATCGCTGTGCTGCTTTTTCCGCCAGCGCCGCCATTGCCTTTGGCTGCTGGTGTTACTCTGTTTTTCCGCCCAGCTTTCCGCAGCCGTGGGTGCCCGCAAGCAGATTTACAACAGA
>JBOFSC010000444.1:0-1383 GCA_051651345.1 Enterobacteriaceae bacterium | reverse complement strand
TCTGTTTAAGGGGAAGGGTTTCCAGCCCCTGAGTTAACAGGGCGGTATCGCTGCGACCATGGGTTTCGACGATACCGATCACGATATCCAGCCCCTGATTTCTCAGGCGCTGTGCCTCCTGCAGCATGGCGTAGGTTTTACCCACACCGGCCGAGGCACCGAAAAATATTCTGAGTTTACCCCGGCTGGCCTCCTGTGTTTGTGACAACAGGGCGTCGGGATCGGGGCGCTGCTCGCTACTATTCATGGCTCAATTTATCCAGTGCCAGATTCAATTTAAGGATATTGACTTTGGGGGGCCAGAGAAAAGCCAGTGTGCTCTGTTCAATATGTTGGTCAATGATCCTTCGGATCTCCTCCGCTGGCAGATGACGCGCCGCAGCGATGCGTGCTACCTGATAATAGGCAGCATCAGGTGACAGATGGGGGTCCAGTCCGCTGGCGGAAGCGGTCAATAACTCCACCGGAATGGCAGTGAGTGCGTGAGGATTGGCTTTGTGTTGTATTGCGGCCCGTTCCTTGATCTGCTGGTGTAACCGGGGATTGCTGGTGGAAAAATTACTGCCCCCGGAAGCCAGCGGATTGTAGGGGCTCTGATCGGTCACTGAAGGGCGACCCCAGAAGTAGCCGGGTTTAGTAAAGGATTGACCGATAATGGCAGAGCCCACCGGATGTTGCTGTTTCAGCAGCAGTGAACCATTAGCCTGGCGGTTAAACAGAAGCTGGGACAGGGTCGTGGTCAGCCAGGGATAGAGCCCTCCGGTGATCAGGGACAGCAGCAGCAGTATCAGTACAGCCGGACGGATATAACTCATCGTATTCTCCCCTTAGGTTACACCAGAGACAGCAGCACCAGGACAAGATCGATTAACTTAATACCGATAAACGGTATCACCAGGCCCCCGACACCATAGATCCACAGATTACGTCGCAACAGGGCGGCGGCAGGAATGGGTTTATAACGCACGCCTTTTAACGCCAGCGGGATCAGACAGACGATGATCAGGGCATTGAAAATCACCGCCGAAAGCACCGCCGAAAAGGGGGAGTGCAATCCCATAATGTTCAGCATATTGAGCTGCGGATAGGTGAGAGCGAAGGCGGCAGGAATAATGGCAAAGTATTTTGCCACATCGTTGGCGATACTAAAGGTGGTCAGCGAGCCGCGGGTCATCAGCATCTGTTTGCCAATATGCACCACCTCGATCAGCTTGGTGGGATTAGAATCGAGATCCACCATATTCCCCGCCTCTTTCGCGGCCTGGGTGCCTGAGTTCATCGCCACTGCCACATCCGCCTGCGCCAGAGCCGGTGCATCATTGGTGCCATCGCCGGTCATTGCCACCATGCGCCCCTCCGACTGATACTTACGGATCAACGCCA
>JBOFSC010000443.1:0-1988 GCA_051651345.1 Enterobacteriaceae bacterium | reverse complement strand
TTGCCATCTCCGGGTCGCTGCTGTTGTGTGGAGTTACCCAGGCTGGCAAAAACGCCAAGAAACAGATTGCCATGGGTTTGTTCCAGCTTGTGATCGCCCCCCAGTTGGAAACCATGATAGTTCATGGAGAAACCATCCAGTTTGCCGCTGCTGAAGTGATCGAAACGACCCACAAAACCACGACCCCACAGACGATTGTCCTGGGTGCCATAATGGAGATCTCCCATACGCTGTAACAATGTCTGATTTTCAGCATACTGCATCAAATAAGCAGAACTGATAAAATTGACGGCCGCGTTTGCAGCAGAAGTCACTTTCTGTGTGCCATACAGCTCCCAGCTCTCCCCGCCTGCAGCCCTGGTGTCAGCACCTGAAGACTTTTTGCGCAGATCATACAGGTAACCACCGTCTTCAACCAGATGTTCCAGTTTAAAGTTGCCATCGGCATGCTGAGCGACAGCAACGGTGTGAACCTCAGCACCATGGGTATTTTCTGCCGCATTATTATCGACTGATAATGTATGTTGACCATGGATATGCCCCCCCACCCGCAGTTGATCACCCTGCTGCTTTTCCATGGATACATGCATTCTGAAAGTCCCGCCATCACCGGTAATATCGTTACGTACAGTTAATGTATTGTACTGCTCATGACGATTGACAAAGTTGACATAACTGCCCTGACTCACCGCCAGCTGCGTCACATCACTGTCAGCAGACAGATGCCATGCACTGCTGCCATCAACAGTGACGTTATTGACATTATGCCCGCTGCCTTTCCAGGCAGAACCCTTCTTCAGTAGCACATTCAGAGTACTGTCCAGATCTTCAGCCTCCATATCACCCGTGAGCAAGGGAGCATTATCCAGCACCACATTCACGGTACTGACCTGGCCAGTGTCATCTTTAGCCACATGCAGCAAGTGCCCGTTCGGAACATCAAACTGATTATTGCCACTGAATGTCAGATTTAACCTGGTACCCATGGCATCAATCAGATTGCCATGGGCAGCAGAGAGGTGACTGTTAGTAACAGTGATTTTTGACGCTGTTGCAGTTGAATAGCCTGTGGCATGGATCACACTGGCATTCTCGCCTTCTGCTGTCAGAATCGAATCTCTAAAAGAGATTTCCCCTCTGCTACCTAAATTGACAACATATGACGAGCTCCCTTTTGTAATAAGGGTTGAATTGGCAAAACTGGCTGTACCCTGAGTGTTTATAGCATGACTGTTATTACCCGTGGTAGTAATCTGTGCATTTATTCCTCTCACGATTGAACCGGAGTCAGCCAGGATACCATCCGCGCGCAGCCCCCCAGTGAGTATGCTGGAATTATCCATAATAAATGAACCGCCTGTCGGATTTGTCAGCCAAACACCATAAGCCACATTTCCGTGCGTTACGATAGCAGTGCCATTTTTAATGGCAATATCCTTACTTTTATCGGCCCAGATACCGATGCTACCGTCTGCAGAAGTATCGATGCGGCTGTTATCTAAATGTAATGTGCCAAAATTATCAATCACTGCACCATCCGCATCCTCACCACTCGTGTTGATGATAAGATTATTACCAGTAAGCTCGCTGCCATCATCCTCTACGCTAAGGACAGGAGTATCATCTAAAGTTGTATAATATGTCTCGTTTTCATAGATGACTTTTGATCCTCCCGTCACTGGAGGAGGGATGACATCTTTACTATAAGCTGGATGGGTGATGAATGCTAACATATTAATAAGTAGTGTTTTGATAAATAAAGCCTGGGTATTGTCTTTCATTTATCCTGCCTGGTTGTATTTAAATCTGCTCATCATGTTGGTTGGACTTAAAATCTTCATAAGTCTTTTTTATACGTAGGATCTTTAGGATCAACCAACTGATAACGATAGAAAAAATGACGTATTTTTAGAAAAAAGAGTGGAAAGTGTGCTGTGATCATGATCAAATGATCATTCGCCAAAACAACCAACACAACCAACACAACC
>JBOFSC010000442.1:0-3117 GCA_051651345.1 Enterobacteriaceae bacterium | reverse complement strand
TGCGCTGAGCGGCGCGATACTGCTGCTTTTGGCTGATCTGCTGGCCAGAACGCTACTGAGTACAGCAGAAGTGCCTATTGGTGTGGTGACGGCAACACTGGGTGCACCTCTGCTGATCTGGTTGCTCCTTAACCATAAAGTAGTCTGAAGGGAATAACAGCATGCTCAAACTCAATCAGGTTGCCGTGCCACCAAGATTACTCTCCTTCAGTGCGCAGGTGGGGGCCGGTCAACAAATTCATCTGCTGGGCCCTAATGGGGCTGGAAAGAGTACGCTGCTGGCCGCTATTGCGGGATTTGAATCCGTCAGCGGTGATATCTGGCTGGAGGGAGAGCCACTGGCGCAGATGTCACGTAAGCGCCTGGCCCGTCAACGGGGTTACCTGTGTCAGTTACAACTTCCCTCGATTGTTATGCCCCTGTTTCAATATATGTCGTTGCATCAGCCGGACAATGTCACTGCAGATAAGCTGGCAGAGACCATAGAGGAGCTGCTGCAACATCTGGGTTTATGTCATAAACTTGCCAGCAACCTTAACCGGTTATCGGGGGGCGAGTGGCAGCGGGCCCGTCTGGCCGCCATCCTGCTGCAGATTTGGCCTGCTATCAATCTGGATAGCCGCCTGCTGCTGCTGGATGAACCAATGAACGGCCTCGATATCGCGCAACGGGTGGCGGTGGATCGTCTGTTGCGGCAGTTGTGTGCATCTGGTATTACTGTGATCACCAGCAGCCATGATTTAAATCATACCCTGCAACATGCTGATCGGGTCTGGTTGATTCGCCAGGGGGAGGTGATTGCAGATGGAGTACCACAGCAGGTGATGCAGCCGGAGACATTGCATCAGTTATACCATATTGAGTTTGACGCGTTGCAATTAACGTCCCATCGGCCACTGATCGTGGTGAAAGAGGAGTGAGCAGTGATCCGATTGAGTCTGATACTGTTGCTGCTCAGCCTGTTAACCGGAGGCTGTAGTACTTCAATCCCGCCGCCTGGTGATGGTCGCCTGGGGGATCCTATTATGGTGGTGGCAAATTTAAGTGAGCAGCTACAACAATGGCGCGGCACGCCCTATCGCGATGGTGGCATGAGCAGAAAAGGTATTGATTGTTCAGGCTTTATCTATCGTACCTTTCAGGAACGCTTTGCCATGACGTTGCCCCGTACCACCAAAGAGCTGATGCATCAAGGAGTACCAGTGGATCGCTCGCAACTGCGTCCGGGAGATCTGCTGTTTTTCCGTACCGGCAGCGGTAAGTATGGCCTGCATGTGGGCGTCTATTATACCCAACAACAATTCCTCCATGCTTCCACGCGTGTGGGCGTGACCCTGTCCTCCCTGACCAATCCGTACTGGAAGGGAACCTATTTAGCCGCGAGGCGACTATAATCAATAAGTGTTCCACTTATTTTTAGGAAATCCAATATGTCATCACAAGTTCGCTTCTGCATGGACTCAACTGAATTTACTCAACTGGTGCCGGACGTTGCACCTGCGTTACGGGCCCTGAGCCAGGCCGTGAATGCATCGGGTTTAGAGAAGACACTTATTGAGATGCTGAAAATACGGGTCTCACAACTGAATGGTTGTGCTTTCTGCCTGCAATCCCATATTAATATGGCGCGTCAGGAAGGGGTCGATAGTGCCAAAATTGATCTGATTGCTGCCTGGCGGGAGGCGGATCTCTATTCCAGTCGCGAACGTGCCGCACTGGCCTGGGCGGAGGCATTGACCAAGATGGCTCAGGGAAGCGTGAAAATGGTGGTGACATCCGCGCTGGAAGCCCATTTTTCTCCCCAGGAGATCGCCAATCTGACCACGGCCATTGCCACCATCAATACCTGGAACCGTATTGCCGGAGGATTACATTTTACTCCCCCGGCCTCAAAACCTGCAAAACCTCAGAGTGAAACGGTCCCCTCTGAATAACAAGGGATCAGAAACGGCACTCCACCGCCTCTGCCAACTGAGCCAATAACAGCTCACTATCAGACCAGTTCAGACAAGGATCCGTAATGGACTGGCCGTAGGTTAAAGGCTGTCCTGCTGTCAGGGATTGGGTGCCCCCCTGGAGAAAACTCTCCACCATCACGCCCACAATGGCGCTGGAGCCTGCTGTTATTTGTTGGCAGATATTACGGCACACATCCAATTGTCTGAGGTGCTGTTTTTGACAATTCCCATGACTAAAATCCACGATCAGATGCTGGGGCAGGGCAAACTCCTTTAGCATTTCGCAGGCGGTAGCAATATCTCTCTGATGATAATTGGGCTGGTTACCGCCACGCATAATCACATGGCCGGAAGGGTTACCGCTGGTACGATAAATCGTCATACGCCCCTGTTTATCCGGGGAGAGAAACAGATGACTGGCGCGCGAGGCGCGAATGGCATCGACCGCGATGCGAATATTGCCATCAGTGCCATTTTTAAACCCTACCGGACAGGAGAGGGCAGAGGCCATACTGCGATGTACCTGGCTTTCCGTGGTACGTGCGCCAATGGCACCCCAACTGATCAGGTCAGCAATATATTGGCCGATGATCATATCCAGAAACTCAGTGGCGGTAGGCAGACCCATTTGGTTGATTTTCAACAACAGCTCTCTGGCCTGTAAGATGCCCTGATTGATCTTATCGCTGCCATTGAGTTGCGGATCATTGATAAACCCTTTCCAGCCATTCACGGTTCTGGGTTTTTCAAAATAGGTACGCATCACAATTTCCAGGCGCTCATGATAGCGCTGCTGAAGTTGCTGTAAGCGTCCGGCGTACTCCAGTGCTGAATCCTGATGATGGATAGAACAGGGGCCGATAATCACCAATAAGCGGGGATCATGACCGGAAATAATCCGGTCAATTCTCTGGCGTGCATTAAGAACCGATTCAGCAATGGCACCGGAAAGGGGCCAGCGCTGTGCAACCTCTTGTGGTGTAAGAAGATACTCAAGAGGTTTTGTGCGAAGTTCATCGGTTTTAAGCATAACACTATCCTTTCTGATACAACATCATCTGCAAGGCGACACAATAACGGAAAAAGGGCAAATTGCCCAGCGTATTGATAAGGGAAATTGCTTAAATAGGTGTTCCCAATATAGGAACAGTGGATGCTA
>JBOFSC010000441.1:0-1829 GCA_051651345.1 Enterobacteriaceae bacterium | reverse complement strand
TGGCCCCAGTGGCGGGTGTTGAGAGCATCACTTTTCTGCTGCTGATCATCTGCGGTCTGTTGTCCCTTGCCATGGTCCAGCGCCGTATCAGGCCGTTACTGATCGCGTTACTGCTGTTTGCACTGCCCTGGCCGCTGCGCTACTGGCACTGGGTCACACCTGAACCCGATAAAACCGCCCGCGTCGCCCTGGTACAGGGCAATATTGCTCAGTCCCTGAAATGGGACCCGGATCAGCTGCAAACCACCCTGGAAACCTATATGGCCCTGAGCCGCCCCTGGCTCGGCAAGGCGAATCTGATTATCTGGCCGGAATCGGCCATACCGTCCACCGAACAACAGGAGAACCGTTTTCTGCTGGCGATGGATGGCCTGCTGAGCGAGGAGAACTCCAGCCTGATCAGCGGTATTGTGGATGAGCGCACCACACCATTCAGTGATGATTTTTACAACACTGTGATTGTTCTTGGCAACAAAGAACCCTATCGCTACGGCGACAGCAATCGCTACAATAAATATCATCTGGTGCCCTTCGGTGAGTTTGTGCCTCTGGAGCGCTGGTTACGGCCGCTGGCGCCCTTTTTTAATCTGCCCATGTCCTCATTCAGTCGGGGGCCTTACCTGCAACCCGCACTCAGTGCAGGCCGCTGGCATCTGACCACCGCGATTTGCTATGAGATTATTCTCGGCCAGCAGGTGCGGGATAACTTTACGCCGGGCACCGATTTTCTGCTGACGGTCTCCAACGATGCCTGGTTCGGCCACTCTATCGGCCCCTGGCAGCATTTCCAGATGGCACGGATGCGGGCTTTGGAGCTGGGTCGCCCCCTGTTGCGGGCCACTAACAACGGGGTCACTGGAGTGATCAACAGTGATGGTTCAGTCAGCGCCATTCTGCCGCAATTCACGGCGGATGTGCTCTACAGCGATGTGACACCCACCTCGGGCCTCACCCCCTATGCCCGCTTCGGCTCCCTGCCTCTCTGGCTGGTGACCGGGTTGCTGGGACTGCTGGCAATCGGCTGGCGTGTGATCCGGCGCACGGGATAATTTATATAAATTGCGCTTCTGTTTTGCTACTATAATTTAACAATGATTGGCAAAAATACATCATTTTAATAATAAACAGTAAACAGACATCTATCAGGAGCGCAATCATGACTTTGAAAAAACTCGTCCTCTGCCTGCTGGCAGCCGGAATCAGTCTCGGTGTGGCCCAGGCTGAGGAACTGAGCGGTACCTTACAAAAAATCAAGAAAGATGGCGTGATTACCGTGGGTTACCGGGAATCCTCCGTGCCTTTCTCCTATTATGATAACCAACAAAATGTGGTGGGATATTCTCAGGATTACTCAAATCTGATCGTCGATGCGGTGAAAAAGCAGCTGGATATGCCAAAACTGGTGGTGAAGATGCTGCCCATCACATCAGAAAATCGGATTCCACTGCTACAAAACGGCACTTATGATTTTGAGTGTGGCTCCACCACCAATAACGCTGAGCGTCGTAAGCAGGTCGACTTTTCCAATACCATCTTTATTATCAATACCCGCCTGCTGGTCAATAAAAACTCCGCTATTCGTGATTTCAGCGATCTGGCAGGTAAGCCCGTTGTGGTCACTTCAGGTACCACCTCAGAGGTTCTGTTGAATAAACTCAATGATAATAAAAAAATGAAGATGCAGATCATTGGTGCCAAGGATCATGGTGACTCTTTCCGAATACTGCAGAGTAACCGGGCGGTGGCTTTTATGATGGATGATGCCCTGCTGGCGGGTGAACGGGCCAAAGCGAGACAGCCAGATCTATGGCAAATCGTCGGCACACCGC
>JBOFSC010000440.1:0-5002 GCA_051651345.1 Enterobacteriaceae bacterium | reverse complement strand
TGCTGGCGATAGTGGCACAGTACCCGTAGAAGAGGCAACCACCAAACCCGCCCCCCCTGCAGAAGCAGAAAACAGACCCGGTAACCCGCCACAGCCGTTACCCGATGAGCCTGTACCTCCTCCACAGGGGGAATTGCCTCAGGCCGGTAATATCAACATTCAGCCTGTTCCCCTTCCTGAGGTTCCTGTGTTTCAGCCGCCTGCATTGGTGACGTCACAGTTGGATCTGCTGGTGGTCAACGATCTGACCCAGGGGAATGCCTGGGTTACTACACTGAGCAGCAATGGTGCCACGGTTAGCGGCTCGGCACCCGCCGCCATCTTTGGCGTCCTAAACCCTGGCGGACGTCATCGCTACCCTGTCGCCTGGTATCCGCACAATAACAACCATGATGTACAGCGTTTTATCCAGGCCCAACCCGCATCCGCTTTTGCTGGTCTGCTTAACAATCAGGCAGAGCCCTTAAATGGCGAGCTGCCCACCCTTACCCTGCCCTCAGGCAACTATGTTAATCCACTGTTTAGCCATGAAGCTGTGCAAAGCTTTATCAATGGTCAAAACAGCACTTACACCCTGCAGTTGCAGGAACAACTGGTCCAGGGCGGGGAACGGCATATCGAAGCGATGGTTGCTAAAAAAGCACAAATTACCCTGCAACGTCCGGCTCAGATTGTGTGCAAAGAGGATAGGGTCGATGGGCTGAAAGGCGTGAGCTGTCTTGTGCGCACCGTAGAGGTGACTGGCAGTGATTTTAATAGCGGCGATATCCAATTTATCATCCGCAGCAATGCTCTGGCAGGTCATGCCAGCTATCGGGCTGGGCAGCAGTGGTATCCTGTTGGTACGCCCATCCCCATCAGCGAATTTGCCCAAAGCAAAGGCATCGAACTTTTTCTTTCTGATACAACACAGCAGCAAGAGGTCTCTTTACAGCAGCAGCGTCATCTCTCCACACTGCTTGAAGCCGGTTTTTACTCTATGTCACGTCATCAGCGGGGAGATGCTTTTGGTCTTGCCATCTCTGGCAGACTGCCTGCGGATGAAAATCCCCTGATGATGTCACGTATTGAGATTGCCACTATTGATGACCAGGTGACGCAGAATCAATATGTGACGACACTCTCCAGCCAGTCCCGTCAGCGGCCTGCCCCGCTCCTTTATGGTCTGCGGACACCGGATTCCGGCGCGCGTCCTGCTATCTGGTACAGCAAAAGAGAAGCGCCAGCCACCCGGGCAACGCCGGTCACTGGCACAGTGCAACTCAATCCGGCTGAGATCTTCAGCGGTTTTGCTGATGAGGGGGGGGCCGTCAGTGATCAGACCAGCTTTTCTCCCGCTCTGAGTCAGCAGGGATGGCAAAAGTTGCTCTCCATGATGGTGGGGGATGCGCAGTTATGGCGCTATGAAAAACAAGATGAAGCCTCGCAGCAAATCTTGTTGAGCCATATTTTCAAGCAGGCACAGTTAACATTGAGTTACCCAGACAGTAAAGCCTGTCGTCAGGAGCAAGTGGAAGGCGTTGAGGGCCGGGTTTGCACAATGCGTAAGGTGGAGTGGCAAGGTGCTGTCACAACAGAAGATATCCGTTTTGCTCTGAGCAACCTGAGCGGAGATGGGGCGGGATATTATCGTGTGAGTGACACCTGGATCCCCTTCAATGCTTCTGTACCGCTTGCTGAGTTTACCAACAGCAATAGCATCGAGTTTTTTATCCCTGCTGCAACGTCCGATGACGCCCCTGTTTTACAACCTTTGCTGCAGATGCAGTTTTTCTCCTCACAACGTATTGGGCAGGGAGATAAATTTGTTATCCAGCAACAAAGAGGGCTGCCTGAACTGCCCGATTTACCGATAGTGGGTGCCGGGGCAACTCCCCCTCCTTTGCAAATCAATCAACTGAGTGCCCGTAAAACTGCAGTGATTGCCGGGGAACCTCTCAATATTGAGTTTGAGCTTAACCGCCCCATACTGAATGGTGAAACCCTGCGGTTGTTGCTGAAAAAGCGGGACAATAACAATCGGGACGCCATTTTTTCTGAGCAAGCACTGTTGGAACAGCAATCGATCCCTTTTCAGGAGAACCGCTGGCTTATTTTGACGCCTGATAGCAAAAGTAGCCGTTATCAGTTGACACTACCCACCAGAGCCACTGCCGGTGCCGCAGAACTGGAGTTATACCTGCAAACAGGTGAACAGAGTATGGCTCGCAGTATGAGGAGTGCGCCTGTCGGTGACGCCCCGCGTTCTGAACAAATGCTGCAACTACGCGTATCACCGTCACCCCTGCTGGCGTCTGATGAGCTTCTGGTGACCGGAGTGTTAGATGGTGTCAACGATAGCGCCATTTTTCCGGCACGAGCGACGCTTTTGCTGCCTCTCAGTTACTCACCCTTGAAGGTTCAACCAGGTACCACAGCCAAATTGAGCCTCACACGCGCTAACACAGATGCGCAGCTGTATCTGACAAAATTTAAAGTGTTTTTTTATCCGAGTGGGCAATCCGTTGATCTCACAGGTCTTGTACCCAGTACCACTATTCCGCAAGGTACGACCAATTTTCGCATTGAAGCCAATGTTTCTGGCATGACCTTTTCACAAATTGTTGAAAAAGCGCATCTTAAGGTCTCTGTTTCTATGCAACCCGAAGGCAGCAACAGAGCGCTCACTTTTAATAAAGATGTGTATATGCGCTTATTGGGTCACAATTATGGCAAGAATATACAGATCAAGAATATCATTGCCCAGTCAGAGTTTTTACGTGCCGGGGATGAGATAGTGCTATTTATCGAATCAGAGAATATTCCTGCTGATGAGACCCGGTTTGCGCTTACCTGTGCTAATGATTCTACCTATAATAACCTGAGCAGTCTGGTACAAAGCTATAGCAACGATACTCAATACCAGGTCTATTATGGTTCTACTCTTTTGGGTTCTCATAAATTGCGGATAGGAACTGGGGTCAGACAGATTCCCCGAACTGCAATCACTGATCCTGTCAATAAACTTAAGGTTACTCTGAAGTTAAAAAAAGATGTTAAAGCCGATACCGTAACCGCTATCAAATGTAAGATAGAGATTGATAAAGAATGGTCATGGGATATGGGGATCTTCTATAACAAGATATTACGGGTAGTGAGCACCGAGGAGTCGGATTATCAGATCAATCAATTCACAGCCACACAAGACCTGGTTGAACGTACCGTTGCCACTGCAGTGATGTCGGCACAGCCTCTGGAAGCCAAAACTCTCTATTATAAAATAGAGCCAGTCAACTTATATGAGGATGAGAAAAAACGAGCGGTGGTCAGTTTTCACGATACTGAGCTTACGGGCACCAATAAGTGGCAAGGCTCTGTTACCATTGACCAGTTTGATCGACGAGATCCGCAATTTACCATCAAAGTCAATAATCAGGTTAGCATTCCGGGACAAGTCAGGTTTATCCTCTCGACCCTCAAAGACTTTTCTGCTTCAGCCACTAAGACAACCCACGGAATTATGCAGTATCCGCATGTGGAGATCCAGAATAAAGAGGACAATAAAATTGAAGCTCCGGCCAATACAACCCTGGTGTTCCCTGTTGAATTTAACAGAGTGCCACTGGCAACGGAGACGTTGCTATTTGATATTATGAATAACAGTGGCGACCCCGCCGTGGCCGATATATTGGATCTGACCAAAGTCAGCTACACTATTGGCGAAGAGGGACAGAAATACCCTGTGGACCTGAGCAACCCCCTTTCTCTGTCTCGTTTGGCAAGCAGTAAGGTCAGCAAACTTAAGTTAGAAATTCCAGCCAAAATGCCTGATTATCCCTTTGCTGGTAAGAAATTCACTTTGTCAGTGAAAGTCAAAGAGGGTGGCAGCCATAAGCCGTTTGAGGTCACTATTCGTCCCTTTGAAGAGAAAGTCAGCATTGCCGTCGCAGAAGGCAGCAGCACGCACTTTAATGGGCAGATCGGTAAAGAGGGTGAAGTGACCAACTATTTCATCATCACCTGGCGTGCTCAGGGAAAGATTGACGATAATGCGCAGCAAGAGAGCAATATCAAACAGCAGGTACAGCAACGGGCGTTGCGCACCATGCGCAACCTGAAGGTCACGGTGAAAGGCACTCCGGTCACGGCCGATATTGCTAATAAAGAGCGCTACTGCGCCCTGACGCTGGCTGATGATTCCAAATATCAGATTCCGTTACCGGCATTCCTTACTTTTACCGAGAAAGGGGCGGTGCGTAAGATTTGGCATGGCTGCCGCGATCCGTTACTGCCGGAAGTGTCGTTACAAAATGCGGACTGGTCCACACCTCCGGGCACCGGAGACGATCTCTATCTGAGAGAGATGAGACTGGGTATCGGTGTAGATTTTAGTGATGACGCCAGCCACTACACTCTGGCAGCAGCCGGGCAACCGGCCCGCTCATGGCACGGAACAGCTGAAATGACCAATGGAGAAATTGTGGTAGCCCCCGTGCTACCCTGACATTCAAAATAACTGACAGACTATTGCGAAATATTGCGCTATTTTTTCCCCTGGCAACTTTGCTAAAGTTGCCAGGCTAAGATAATCAAAACTAATTTGTTCTCTGAGGAAGAAAAGATATGCGCAAAATTCTTGTACTAAAATCCAGCATTATGGGTGCAGACTCCCAGTCTAATTTGATGGCAGAGCATCTGATGCAGCAGTGGAGTGAGAAAAATCCGGCGGATCAGTTCACCGTGCGTGACCTGGCCGCTCAGCCGGTACCCGTGCTGGATAGTGAATTATTTCGTGCGCTGCGTGGGATTGATGCGACAATGAACCCGCGCCAGCAAGAAGTTGTTGCGCTGTCAGATGCGTTAATTGAAGAGATTAAGCAGCATCAGGTCATTGTGCTCACCGCACCGATGTATAATTACGCGATTCCCACTCAACTTAAAAACTACTTTGATCTGATCGCCCGTGCAGGTATCACCTTCCGCTATACGGAAAAAGGACCGGAAGGACTGATTCAGGGTAAAC
>JBOFSC010000439.1:0-2308 GCA_051651345.1 Enterobacteriaceae bacterium | reverse complement strand
GGGATGGTGAATTACGTACCCTCTTAACACGTACACTGCCTGATTATATGGTACCGGCCTTTTTTATCCGGGTGCCACAATGGCCTTTGTCGCTTAATGGAAAACTGGATCGGAGCGCACTGCCGAACCCTGTTTCATATCAGAAGCAGAAGCCCTATATTGCACCTCGCACTACTCTTGAGCAACTGCTTGTCGATATTTGGTCTGAGGTTCTGCAGCAGGAAAATATTAGTATTTTCGATGATTTTTTTGCATTGGGTGGCAACTCTTTATCTGTTGTCAGATTACTCGGTGAGATCAATCAGGCGGGTTGGCAGTGTGATATGGAACAGTTTCAGCAATATCCGACGATTTCCGCACTGGCGGCAACGCTGCAACTGTTACCAGAGGAGCAGGCAACGTGTATGGTGTCGCCCGGAATTCCTGTAGGGTGTCAACATATCACGGCAGGCATGCTGCCCTTGGTGTCACTCAGTGAGGAGGATATCGCTTGCATTAGCGCCCGGACGCCGGGGGGCGCGGGCAATATTGACAATATTTATCCGTTAACGCCGTTACAGGCGGGGATGCTGTTTCATCATCAGCTTAACCCACAGCATGATATCTATCTGCTTGAAACGATTTTTAGCGCGCCGACACGGGAACATCTCAATGCGATGATTGCGGCATTGCAAAAAGTGATCGATCGGCATGATATTTTACGCACAGCCATTCTGTGGCGGCAGGTAGCCACTCCGGTACAGGTGGTTTATCGTACGGCAACATTGCCGGTGCAAGAGAGTGACTCTTTTGAGGCAGTCAACGGAATCGAGTTAGAGACCGCCCCTCTGCTACAGGCGACTGTAGTGTCAGAATCGGCTCACAACCGCTGGTTATTACGCCTGACTGTGCACCATATGATCAGTGATCATACGAGCTTTGATCTGCTATTGAGTGAAATAGAACATCTGTTGCAAGGTCAGGCATTGCCGCCAGTTATCCCTTTTTACCATAAGATGAGCAGCCAGTTATCTGCTTTACATCAGCAGGCTGCCCACCATTTTTTTACCCGGATGCTGGCCGAGGTTGAGGAACCGACTCTTCCCCTGGGGCTTACCCATATTCATGGTGATGGCCGTGGGATTGTTGAAAAAATCACCCTGCTTCCACCTGACCTGACAGAGAGTCTGTATCAAAGTGCGCGTCAGTGGAATATCAGTGTGGCAACGGTGCTGCACGTTATCTGGGCCAGGGTAATTGCCGGTTTGCTGGATCGGCAGGATGTGGTCTTTGGCACCGTGCTATCCGGTAGGATGCGGCAGTATCAATATAGGGGTAATGCATTGGGTCCCTATATGAATACGTTGCCTGTACGTGTGAATTTAAGTGGAAAAAGCATCGTGCGCTGTTTACGGGAAACCCAGCAAATACTGTTTGCTCTGGTCAGGTATGAAGATGTCTCACTGACCGAAGCCAGTGGCTGTTGCAACATTTCGGCGGCACTACCTCTGTTTTCCACCCTGTTTAACTATTTTCACACAGAGTATTCTTTTAGCGAAAGAGTGCAAAAATGGGATGCAGAGATTGTCCTTCTCTGTGAAGAACAGGAGCGCACCAATTATCCCATAACGTTCTCGATTGAAGATGCCGGCAACCGGATCTCACTGAAAGAGCAGGTAGAGAGATCGGTCCCCGCCGGGTTGATCACGGACTGTTTTCAGCAGACGCTCACACAATTGCTCTTTACGATGCAGCAGGATCCGGAGGGCTTTATCAGCCATATCTCCATATTACCAGAGGTAGAAAGAGAGCGTGTATTGACGGAGTGGAACAGGACACAGACACATTATCCTTCTGATCTTGTTCCTTACCGGTTAACACAACAGGCGTTAGCTACGCCTCAGCAAACGGCTCTGCTGTTTGCCGCACAGACGCTGAGTTATGGCGAACTGGAACGGCTCTCCAGTCAGCTGGCGCACGCTTTACAGGCGCAGGGGGTGGGGCCGGAGAGTCGGGTGGCGGTCTGTATGGAGCGCTCATTTGAGATGGTGATTAGTCTGCTGGCGATTCTCAGGGCAGGCGGTGCCTATGTGCCGTTAGACCCGGAGTACCCTGCGCAGCGGCTGGCGTATATGCTGGAGGACAGCCAGCCGGTGTTGCTGTTGACACAGAAGAGTGTGAACAGCGCCCTGCCGGTTACGCTTCCCGTGCTGTATGTGGATTGCCGGGCGTGGCAATACGGGCACTACAGCGACACGGCTCCCCGGACTCCCCTTGTGGCACACAATCTGGCCTATGTCATCTATACCTCCGGCTCCACCGGTAAACC
>JBOFSC010000438.1:0-5920 GCA_051651345.1 Enterobacteriaceae bacterium | reverse complement strand
TATGTGGCATCTGATGGCACATTTAGGCAGACATATTGACATCAATGATCTGCAGGTGTCGCCTCAGGAAAGTCTGGCGATTAAACAGATATTAATGCGTACACCGAGTGCAACTCATACCCCGGCGACTTGAAGTGCGACGGTGTTATCATCTGCAGGGGTGAAATATCACCCCTGCTCCCAACCTTTACAGCGCTCCACCGCGCGGTGCCAGTGATAGAGGCGTGACTCTCTTTCATCGTCGCTCATCCTGGGTTCAAAACGTCGGGCCAGTTGCCAGTTGGCGGCCAACTCCTCGAGGCTGGTGAAATCGCCGATACCCAGGGTAGCCAGAGCTATCTGCTCACGGCTGGTGCCGCTGGTAATCCCTACCATGGTGCCTCGGGCATATTGATCCCAGTGGGGTGCCGCCAGTCCGGCAAAAGCAGGCACAAAGTAGAGACCACCGGTATCTTTCGCCTGCAGCGCCAGCTCTTCCACTTGGGCGGCTGTAGAGATTATCTGTAACTTATCACGCAGCCATTGCACTGCGGCACCGGCAATATAGATCCCGCCATCCAGGGCATAGGTGATTTGATTGTTAATGCTCCAGCCAATGGTCGTCAGCAGGCCATTATCTGAATAGACTGGCTGTTCTCCGGTATTCATCAGCATAAAACAGCCGGTGCCATAGGTGGTTTTCACCATTCCGGGGCTAAAACAGGCCTGACCAAAAAGGGCCGCCTGCTGATCCACCACATTACCGGTGATGGGAATGGTGTAACCGAAGAAATCCAGAGGATCGGTATCTGCGTAAACATCACTGCTGTTATGAATGGCAGGTAACAGAGTGGCGGGGATCTGCAAAATATCTAAAATTTCCTGATCCCACTGACCACTATGAATATTGAGTAGCATGATGCGGGAAGCGGTCGCGTGGTCAGTGGCATGCAGCGCACCGTGGGTCAGCTTCCACATCAGCCAGGCATCGAGAGTGCCCGCCAGAAGTTCCCCTCTGAGCGCCCGCTCTCTGACACCCGGCACATTATCCAGAATCCATTTGATCTTGGTGGCACTAAAATAGGCATCCACCACCAGGCCCGTTCGCTCCCGGATCAGCGCTCCATACTCCTCGGCCAGTTGGTCAGCATAGCGGGAGGTGCGGCGATCCTGCCAGACAATGGCGTTGTAAACGGGCTGCCCCGTGTTCTTATCCCACACCATACAGGTTTCACCCTCGTTATCCATGCCGATACAGGCGATCTCCCGCCCATCGCAATCGGCATGCTTTAACGCCTCGGTGACGGCCTGCAGCAGGGACCTCCATGTGCCCTGCGGATCTTTCTCTACCCAGCCAGACTGAGGATAGAGAGGAGAGTGTTCGGCATAACCTCTGCCAGCGATTTGCCATTGCTGATCCAGGATCAGGGCGGTGGTTCCTGTCGTGCCCTGATCCAACCCCAGATAATATCTCGCCATATCGCTCTCCTGGTGAGACGTGATTTTAGGGCATTGCGGCAGCATTCACTCCTTCTGAGCGGGCTTGCGGCAACTCTTCCGTTGTCGGCTCTTCATTCTCTTGTTTACGGGTCAAAAACATCGCTAACGCAATCGCCAGAATTCCGGCCAGGATTTTTGAGACCACCACGGCGGTGATCGCCTCGCGATGTACCCCGGCAGTGAAACCTAAGTGATCTCCCAATGCGGCGGTCGCTGGCACCAGCCAGGCGGTGTTGACGATTTTGCCGCGCACCGACATATTCTTCATCATTTTGAATACCGGAATTGGGTTGGCCATGGTGAAGATAATGCCCGCCGTGCTGGTGGCATCGAGGCCAATAGCCTTACCTACCGCGCTTAACGGCTTGTCGAGCACTTTGGTCAACAGGCTCAGAATCGGGAAGGTACCGAGCAGCACCACGCCAATCAGACCGACAATCGCCAAACCCTCACTGATCGGTGTCATACCCGGAATCACCACGGTGCCGGTCATGGATTCAAAGGCTGCCGCGATCAACCCTACCGTGATCACCACGACAATAAATTTACCGAACCAGATACAGCCTTTGATCATGCCTTTGGGCAAAAGCGTTAACCCCAGACCCAGCAGGACAGAGATGGCGATCACCGGAATACTGTTCACCAACACCATCTGCATATTGTAACCAGCGATAGCACCACCGATAACCGCCCCGACTGGCACGGTAATCAGGCCGATAAGCAACCCTTTGGCAAAGGCGGGTTGATCCTTACGGTCGATCAAACCCAGCCCTACCGGGATGGAGAATACAATGGTACAACCCAGCATGGAGGCCACTATCAGGCCAGAGAACAGCCCGGCTTCGGGATCGATCGCCAATTCTCGGGCTAAGGGATAGCCCCCCATATCATTGGCCAGAATAGAGCCCATAATCGCCGGATCGGCACCAATCGCCGTCAGACCTGGGATAACCAGGGGTCCAAGCGTTTTGGCGATCACCGGTGACAGGCAGACGATACCCACCATGCTCAATGCCAGTGGCCCCATGGCATTGAAGCCTTCTTCAAATTGCTCTCCCAGGCCAAGGCGGTTGCCAAAAATTCTGTCGAGCCCACCGATCACCGCACCTATCGCCATAAGCCACATGATGCCGTCACTGAAGGTAAGATTACTAAGCCAGATAGTAAAGGAGTTCATTCAAGACGTCCCTCTCCGTTATTAATGTTTTGTGGATTTGTTGCATTTTTTTGTGTAAAAAAAAGAGATATACCTCATTTTAATACCAGTATTATAGGCAATGTCAGGATAGGGTACACAAAATAAGATCCGTAGTGTGACGCATGTGTAGTATTCACAATTATTTTCTGGTGAATTGATCACTCGAAGGCAACGGAGACATCCACACCGGCTGCACGATATGCCGCCAGGGTTTTATCTGAGACAGACCAGTCCACCACCAGGGCGTGCAGAGCAGAAACAGGACAGATGTAATTCATCGCCGTCACCCCAAATTTGCTGTAGTCGGCCACGGCGATCACCTTATTGGCCCGGGCGATCATCGCCCTACGCACACTGGCTTCCGGGATATTGTAATCGGTGACCCCCGCCTGGGGCGTGATACCTCCCACGCCCATAATCAGCTTACTGGCATAGAAGTTTTGCAAATTGTTTTCCGCGATAGCACCCGATGTAGACAGCTCACCAGCGCGTATCTCGCCGCCGAGCAAAATCACATGACAGTTGCTGTTCTGCAGCATTTGTACCGCTATTTGGGTGGCGTTCGTGATCACCGTCAGGTTTTTTTGTCCTTCAGGCAAGCGGCTACCTCCAGCACGGTGGTCCCCACTTCCATAAACAGCGTATCGCCATCCTGGATCAGCTCTGCTGTTTTGCGGCCAATCGCCTGTTTTTCAGCTAAATTGAAGATTTCACGATTGATATAGAGGGGCTCTTCACCATACATGCCTTCCAGGATCGCTCCGCCATAGACCCGCTTCAGATGTCCATGCTGCTCCAGATACTCCAGATCGCGCCGGACAGTCTCGATGGAGACACCATACAGTGCCATCAACTCCTGAACCTTAACCATCCGTTGCAGTTTTATCTTTTCAATAATATTGAAACGTCTCTCCTGCACTAACATAGATGACTCCTTTTACCGCGCTGCGACGTCAAACACGATGGGTATATACCCCAGTATTTCGAGTTGCAGCCAACAACGCTGCAGCTCGAAAGACGACGGGTATATTAGCAGGCTTCCTGGCTATACCCCAGCCCGCAAAAATATCTCCAGAGGCGCCTCTCCGGTCAGCCAGGCCGGATCAAACCCGCGCACTCGGGTATAACGGTCTTCATGTCCCTGCATCGCTTGCTGCAACAGGATCTTGCCATTTTGACGAAACTCCAGCGTCCCGCGCACGAAAGGTCGCGCTTTCAGCAGAAAGGTCACTTTCTCCTGACCCGGCCCCACCACCAGGCGGGAAGGTGTCACCACCGTGATCGGCTCGTGGGCATGGATGTTAATGTGGCTTCGTGTGGATGTGCCCGGCAGGGTCAGAGAGTCCATCACATGGTGGGCCACTTTACACCCTTCCAGATAGCAACAATCTCCCATAATAGCCGGATGCAGCAGATTACCCGCCGCAAAATAGGCCGGATCTGAGCAGCGCAGATATTGATCTGTCGCTGGCCCCGCAGCACCCGGTGCCAGTTGCAGACAACTGCCTTTAATCAGGGCATTCTCTGCACTAAAACAGCCGGTAAACAAGACGCCATCACAAGGGATGGTCAGCTCACTTTGTCCATAAGGGCGCACCGTGATACTTTCCACCTGCTCTATGCCATTGATACTCACGATATCGGTCTGGGCATAAAACCGGGTTCCCAGCAGCGGTGGCAGGAGGTGTGCCGGCCAGTAAAACTGACACGCCTGCTGCGGTTCTATCATGGCGACAGGACGCATCCCCCCGCGCCACAAGGTCCAGAATGCCGAGAAACTGACCGTTTCACTGCCGATGATCACCGGGCGCTGAAACGGCTTTAAACCCCGCAGAGTGACAAAGTGTTGCAGGGCACCGGTATTGAGAATGCCTGTCGGCCGCATACCGGATACCAGACGAGCTGAACGGGGTGTTTCGCGGGCTCCGGTGGCGATAATCACACTTTGGGCCTCGATGATTCGCTCCCCCTCAGGAGTACTGACCACCAGTTCACCACCGGGACGCAAGGCCATCACACTCCAGGCGGTGCGAATATCCACATCTGCCGTTTCTTGCCGTAACCGGCGTGCAAATCCTGGCCCGGTCAGCAACCGTTTAAAAGGCAGTACGCCAAAACTGGGATGACCGCAATGGCGAGCCGCACCGCCGGTTTCCTGTTCTCTTTCCAGGACACATATCGGCCCGATGCCATTTTGACTCAGGGTCAGGGCCGCCGCCAGGCCCGCCGGGCCCCCGCCGATAATCGCCACTTTCATCTGCTCAGCCATGGTTTTTCTCCTTTATCCCATCCCCTTCCCTCGCTTTTTCCTTAAAAACCAGGCCAAATCGCGTTCCGGTCATCTCTGCAAGGGTGCTGCTACAATAAAATCCCTGGCAGCGCCCCATCATTACCCGGGTTCTGCGCTTTAATCCTCCCAGGTCCCCTGGAGGTAAAGGGCTGTTAAGGGCTCTGATAATTTCGCGCTCTGTCACCATTTCGCAGTGACAGACGATACGGCCATAATCAGCACGGGTGAAATCCCGTGGTCCCTCCTGGTCCAGACGGGGCATCTCAGGCCAGGGAATTTCATGGGCGGCAGGCGGGGTAAACGACGCGGAGAAACCCTCGTTATAGTGTTTTTCAATATAGAGAGCGATGCCCAGTGCCGCTGTCAGGCCGGTGGAGCGAATACCCGCCACCGTTATCCAGCGCTTCTCTGGCAGGAATTCAATGCGGTATTCCGGCCTTTCCGTCGCAGGCCTTAATCCGGCATAGATCGCGGTAACCGACTCCTGTTTGAGGCCCGGCAACATCGCTCCTCCCTGTTGCCGCAACTGATGCAATATGGCTTCATCGACAAAGGGATGATCGCGATCCTCTTGCTCTTCTGCCGTGGGTCCCAGCAGAAGATTACCAAACACGGTACGGGTCAATACTATCCCTTTGGTTCTCTCTGTCGGCACGGGCAGCAGAATGGCGTTCAGTAAGGAAGAGGCGCTTTTATCAAACACCAGAAACTGTCCCTTGCGCGGTTTGACCACAAAGGGGGAAGGCCGGACGATCTCCTCTACCTGATCGGCGTACAGGCCCGCACAATTGATCACCGTACGAGCCCGTGCTTCGCCCTGTGAGGTGTGCAGAGTCCAGATCTCACCATCGAACTGGCCCTGCTGCACAGCGCAGCGACGCACCACCGTGGCCCCCAAAGCGATGGCTTGCTGAATATAAGCCAGAGGGGCACTCCAGGGATCGATCAGATAC
>JBOFSC010000437.1:0-2701 GCA_051651345.1 Enterobacteriaceae bacterium | reverse complement strand
TTTTGCGACTCATGGTCAACGAGCTCATCCCAGGCGAGATCAGAAAAGTATGTTGCTATCGTTAGGTCTTAGTATTTACCCTGTAATGAATTAAAGGTACATCAATGTGTTATGAGCTTAAGTACCTACATATGACTGTGTAATCGATTATCACAGCACAAACTCCTGCTCTGTTCTGTCGTCTTGATACAGTGTGGCATAAAGCTTTTTTAGCAAATCTGTAAGCGTGTCAATCAGATAACTTTTAAATTTTTGTTGACCCAAAGTTCGTTCATATACATTGGTGGGCAGGAAGCGCTTCATTTCGTCATAAAACTCTTTGCTATTGACAATATCGTGAATTGACTCGATACGGTATTCCAGCAGTTGTTGGAATGTCGTTAGCTGATAATCAGCGACTTTCTTTTTTACCAGTTCAGCATCAAGTTCTGCTCCTTGCTGTTGTAACCATGCCAAATCCCAAATATCCCGATGACGGATATATTTCTGAGTGGCAGGCAGAGACACCAGCTTATCAGCCATGATTTCATTTACTGTTTCTGTATAAATCAGTACGTCCTCATAGCCATCAGGCAAAAAATCATAGTTATTTTTTAATGGCAATGCTCTCTGTGTGTAAGCCGGAATATTAGCCACTTCTATTTTGATACGCTGTTTGGCTATATCTCTGCGTTCAGGTGATGTCGTAATCGCAATTTGCCACTTGTTGATTTTTAGCTCTGAATAGTGTTTCTCTGTTTTGAGGGTAGCAGGTTTTTTTACCGTAACTTCAATACTATAGCGTTGACCAATATACTCTTCCAAATGAGTTTTTATCGTTTCAAGTTGCGCTGAAGAGAAATTTACGCCACCTGCAAAATCCAGATCTTCACTAAAACGATTAGCTCCATAGCATAAACGAAGAGAGGTGCCTCCCTGGAATACCAAATTATCCAGCAGACGAGCCTGATCAAGGCAATATAAAATATCGTAGTGAAGAAGCTCTTTTTCAATAACAGGTCGTATTGCGCTCAATTCAGCATTTTGCATCGCTTTCGCAACAAGCTGACCAAAATCCTCAGGATTCACTTTCATTAATACTATCCTCATTGACCAGATGGACATTTCTGCCGACACGTTTCAAATCTCTCCAGGCAGCCTGTTTTGAGGCAATCCTGAGTGGGCGACCAATATTGTTAATATGTTGAATAATATCGCTGACTGGGCGGTTGGTATGGGTGAACTCAATGGTACCGAAAGGTGTGTGATATTCGCCTCTTCTACCGGTGGTCATGATGGTCAGTCTGTCTACAGGAATTTGTGAGATAGCTCCATATTCCGACAATGCTGACTCAAGGCTGACATAGTTGTACTCCCCCCGCCTTAACGTTTTAGCGATCAATTCCAGCGTATCAGGGCCTTTTTTATGATGCGACAGGCTATATAGATAAACGCCTCTGGCAACACGCTCCAGGATTTGTTTCTCAACCAATCGGGCCAGACCTGCATTAAAGGTTTTTGCGTTATCCTCTGGAAAGATTTTTTCCAGATCTCTATGGCTAAAAACATAGCGCCCTTGTTGATTAAGTTGAGTAAGCCTTTGAATTGCAATGGTCTGGTTCATTTTTTATATCATCATAAAAACCATATAAATATAGTATAGCTGTAAACATGATGCTTTTCAATGTCGTTAAGTATACAATTATACCATATATACATATTATTAGTGTACATATACTGACAAAAGTCTGGGAGTTGAGTTAAGCTTAATTTTTTCTTGTCTAATTCTGGAAGCGCACCAGAGTAGTCATTACAGGGTTTGCACTCAGATTCCGCATAAGCGCATCATTTATGTGTACTTAAGTGTGTGCATATTAACCAGGTTGATTTTAAAATATATTAAATATCAAACAGATAAATAATTACTCAACAAACAGATCCAGAACGCTAAATTGGATGCTGAGTTTGATATGATGATGCAGCGGCACGGGAAAACGGTAGAGGCACTGACAGATCGATGAAATGAGTTGGCGCACAAAAGTGATAAAAAACACATTATATGGCGCATAAAAGTGCATTAAATTGCATTTTTTGGCGCATACATAAAAGTGAAAGATTGGTTATACTTTTTGCTATGGGCTCATCCTGACAGCAGGGGATAACGATGCAACGCACATTGCTAAATTCATTGATTTCGTGGAAGAAAAAGTCAACCCGGAAACCGACCTGCTGATTCTGGATGAAATTGGTGAGTGTGAACGCGCCGTTACCTCCCTAAAATATTTCGCAGAAAAAGCCCTTGGTTACTTTGTTGCAGCAAGTGGATCAAACATCGGTTTGCTCAATGCCTTTCCGGTTGGCAAGGTCGAACAATACAATTTACGCCCTTTGACTTTCCGGGAGTTTATTTATGCTTCCCAGGAAACAGAATATTTGGCTTGACTTGTAACACAGAATTCCCACTCTATAACAAATATTCCCCTGTGGTGGAGCATGGTTGTGTTTCTGGATTACAGTACCCTTAACTCGTTGCGTGCGCATCACCCGGCCTGGCGGTTGTTACGTGCTGAGCACGCACCGCTTATCGCCAGTTTTCTGCATCGGGTGTTTATTGTTCCCAATCAGCGGGTGATTGCGGCCGCCGATCTGAGCGAAGCGTTGGAGGATGAGCTCTATCATCTGCGCCAGCAACTGGGTGAAAAGAGTTTTCCCCGTTCTGCCA
>JBOFSC010000436.1:0-5744 GCA_051651345.1 Enterobacteriaceae bacterium | reverse complement strand
TCTCGGCATTGAGGCTGGTATTGCCTTGCAGCGAAGCATCATGCACCTCGTTGATACGTTTCTGAAAGCCTTCAATCTGTTCGCGAAAAGGCTTGAGCATAGTGTCGATACTGACCTGACTGGTGTAAGTAAAAGTTTTACCTTTCTCCTCGAAAATCTTATTGGCCAGATTCTCGAACTCTTTGGTGAGCGATTGCCTGGTTTCACTGAGCTGCTGCATTTGCTCTTTAAAGTGTTCTTCTTTACGCTCCAGCGTGGTTTTAAGCACGGTATGCTGCTCCCGAACCTCTTCGAGCTTTTTCTGCAGAGATACCAGCTCACCTTTACGCTCTGCTAATATCTCATTCAGACGCTGCTCTGTTGCTTGTGCGCTGGTCAACTGCATCTCTAACCTGCTTTCCGACAACGCCTTCTCGTGCAAAGTGGTATCGAATTTCCTGATTTCATCCTGCTGCGTCTGGTTTAGCGTGTTGGCCAGCTCAAGGGCTTGCTCAGCCTGTTGCAATTGGGTACTGAGTTTCATGTTCTCACGACCCTGCCGGACCATAGCCAGCAGATAACCCAAAACAACCAGGGCCAGGCTCACCACAAAAGCAATAATTATCAGTTCAGTTGTCCATTCTGACGATTGCATGGTCACTCTCATGTGCTCTCAGGCTGCGAGCCCGATGTTTTGGGTTCAGCCTTAATAAAGGGTTTCAGTACGGTGATCAGCGAGCCTACATCATCGGGGGTAAATACGCCATCTATGCCCTCGTGCGAGACAGAGGTGAAAGGCGCGTCATACAGTTTTTCGAGTACGATAGAGCCGTGTTGGGCGATGTAATTTTTTAGCAAGTTCATAAAGCGTACCTGCATGGCCGTGAGTGTTGGTTGGGCGTGCAGGAAAGCTTTGAAGTGATCTTCGATGACTTGTGCATCCAGTCCGATAATTTCACGCACAGTTAAGTGCAGTTGATCGGCGGTGCGACCATAGAATTCATTCAGCACTTCCAAACTCACACCGGGGTGGCTGGTGAGTATGGTAGAGGTCAGGGTTTTCAATTCTGCTTCGGCAATAGGTTCGCCTTTGCGGATTTTCTGCAACGTCGGGTTGGCAGCAATCATCTGCTGCAGAATATTTTTGAGCCTGCGGCGGTAGATCATAGCCTCGTTGGCACCTGCAATTTTCACCTCGCGCTCTCTGACTTGCAGACCTGTATCACCCGTTTTTGTTGCTGACATGGGGTATGGTTCACCACCGCCTGTTCGGCGATATTTCATAATGCCGCGCAGCTCCTTGCGGGCTTTTTCCAACTTATCGATAGCAGGATTTTGCCAGAAGTCAGCACTGCGTACTTCTGCGATGATGGTATCTTTCTGCCGCACCGCCTGGATGTTGACAGCCAAATTATCAAGTTCTGCCAGCAGTTGATCCCGGCCATCCTCAAAACAACTGGTTTGCTCTACCAGGCAGC
Source organism: Enterobacteriaceae bacterium (assembly GCA_051651345.1). Lineage (GTDB taxonomy): Bacteria > Pseudomonadota > Gammaproteobacteria > Enterobacterales > JBOFSC01 > JBOFSC01. The sequence goes on along the minus strand of JBOFSC010000436.1, from coordinate 4,287 downwards.
GCTCTATGGTGGCTATAAGCTTATCCAACTGAGTCGCATGTTTGTCGCGCAGTACTCGAGCCGACATTAATGGCGCTATCTGACTGATCAGCAGGTGCTGAGTTTTAGCATCAAAGCGCTGCAGTAAATCAGTTTGTTGCAGTTGGTGTACGACCCGCAACTCACGCTTTACAGCAATACTGGTATCAGGCAGGTCGTTAATATCGGCCCGCAATAATTCAATAGCGCTATCGAAAGCCGCTGCATGGTTTTGTTGTAAAGCAGCCTGGGCCAGCTCAAGTCGAGCTTCGAAGGTGGTTTGCAGTAAGGATTTGCCGCCAGTATCCTCGGGCTCTTGATATTCTTCTTCAAAAAAGTCGAAGTTGCCATAGTGATCAAAAATCAGAAATTCTGTTTTATGTTTGCCAGGCCCGAAAAGATTGGGGCGCAGGCGCGTACCCCGGCCAATCATCTGCCAGAATTTCACCCAACTTTTCAAAGGCTTGGAAAATACCAGGTTAACCACTTCCGGCACGTCGATGCCGGTATCGAGCATATCGACCGAAATAGCAATACGAAACTCGTTGTCAGCCTTTTTGAACTCATTGATCAGGCTTTCTACATGGGGAATAGCATTGTGGATGACCTTACACACCTTGGTGCCATACTGCGGGTACAACTTGCAGAACAGTTTTTCCAGGTGCTCCGCGTGATCCTGACGTTGGGCAAAGATGATGGTTTTACCGACCAGGGAGCCGGTTTCATCTTTGATGCCATTGTTGATCAGGTTTTCCAGAATAATGCGATCAGTATCTTCGCTGAAGATCTTACGACCAATATCTTTACCGGCAATGGTCGTATTACGGGCTTCCTCTTCGCCCAAGTCTTCTTCGAGTTGATGTTTCTGCTCTTCAGTGAGGTTGTTGTAGTGAATGCCATCTCGCAGGAAATCGGTAGTGAGATCTTTCACACGAAACGGCACCAAATAGGGTGGCTCGTTGTTAATCGCAGCATCCAGCCCGAATTCAAAGGTTGGGTCTGTGGTTTCACAGTCGAACATATCGAACGTATTGCGACTGATAAATTTCACCGGGGTCGCGGTTAAGCCCACTTGTAAGGTATCGAAGTAATCGAACAGGTCACGGTATTTGTTGTAGATACTACGATGGGATTCATCGGCAATAATCAGATCGAAAAAGCCGACATCCAATTGAGCGAAGCGGTTCATCATGCCGGGGTAAGTGGCAATATAGATACGCGCACTTTGATCAATCCTGTTGGTTTCACCAATCACACAGCGCGGCTCAGAGGGCAGGTACTGTTTAAAAGCATCGTCCGCCTGCACCCGTAGCTCTTTTCGATCACAAAGGAACAGTACACGCTTTGCCCAACCGGTACGCAGCAGCAATTCTGCCAGTGCAATGGCAACACGGGTTTTACCTGTGCCTGTTGCTTGAATAATCAATGCTTTGCGGCGCTGGCTTTGGAAGTAGGCAGCAACGGTTTTGATGGCTTCGATCTGATAAGGGCGGTCAGCAATACTGAGCTCCGGGTTGAATTTTTCCAGCTCAGCGACACGGTAATGGCGCTGATAAATTAAATAATCAAGGCTGTCTTTGCTGTAAAAGCCATACACCGGACGGTAGGTATTGTACTGGTGGTCGTCCCAAATGAAAGTTTCGTAGCCATTGGAATAGAAAATCACTGGGCGTTGGTAGCCCATGTGTTCAAAGGCATCGGCATAGAGACGGGCCTGCTCACGGCCTGCCTGGAGATTGGTATTGCCAGATTTTTTCGCTTCAATAACGGCAAGCGGATGACCGTTATCACCCCATAGCACATAATCCACATAACCCTTTCCTGAGGGATTGTCGGGAAAGAGCACTTCAAACTCCTGACCAACCTGCTCAGGGTTCTGGATATCCCAACCAGCTTGCAACAGCATGGCGTCGATCAATAATGCACGGGTTTTAGCTTCGTTCCATTGCAAGCTGTCGGCCACTTGCTGGCTCTGCTGCTGGCGTTTTTGTTTATCAAACCTGGCGGGAGGTTCAAGCTTGTCAATATTTCGGATGCGCTCACGCTCCAACTGCTCCATCACTCTTTCAAGCTCTTCCTGCTGCTTTTGTAGTTCTTTTTCGTAGCCTGAAACGGATTTTTGCAGTTGATTCAGGGTGAACGTAGGGTCTTTTATATCGACAAAAGTGGGGATCTGATTCTTATTTTTACTGTAGTACTTAATGCCCATGTACATGGCCAACTGATGCGCAGTGCTCAATGCCATTTGCGCATTACGTAATTCACCTTCAGCGCCATGAGCGGTATCGTTACCCTGGATACGCAAAAAGTTAATCTGGTGAACCAGTGACTTACTGACGCAATCTTTAAAAACCGGGCTTTTAATTAATTCATAGAAGCTGGATTGCGGCATTCTCGGCAACAGTTCTTCCTTATAAATGGCTTTGGTCAGTTCTTCAGCAAAGCTACGCAGACGAGTCAGGGTACTTCCTGGATCAATGTGCAGTACTGCCTCGGCTAAACCTCCGAGGTTAGCAAGCAGATCATTATCGGGCCGCAAAAACTCAAAATTCACTGATTTCATAAAAATTATTCTGTCCCTAACTGACACTCTCTACGCACAGAATGCTTTTGCGAAAGACGTGACAGGTTTATTTAATTTCCAGGAGAATCATGTTTATTAAAAGGTATCTAACCACTAGATTATACTATTTTTTAGTGGGTAGAGTAGCTTGAAAAATAAGCGGGCAGGTTTTATGATTTTACCCGTTAGAGAGTGGCCAACTGATCCTGTAAGCATACAAAATAGTTTTAAATCAGTTGACCACCACATCAGCGCAGCTTCATCACTCCACCGTCACTGACTTAGCCAGATTGCGGGGTTGATCGACATCAGTTCCTTTAATCAGCGCCACATGGTAAGCGAGTAGCTGCAGCGGAATGTTATAGACTATCGGGGTGACCACCTCTTCCACATGGGGGAATAGCAGGGCGGTCATATTGCCTTCACTGCGAAAACCGGCTTGTTCATCGGCAAACACATAGAGCTGACCACCACGGGCCCGAACCTCTTCAATATTGGATTTTAGCTTTTCCAGCAACTCATTATTAGGGGCGATCACAATCACCGGCATATCCGCATCGATTAAAGCCAGGGGACCATGTTTCAATTCACCCGCCGCATAAGCTTCCGCATGAAGGTAGGAGATCTCCTTTAATTTCAGAGCCCCCTCCATGGCGATGGGATAGTGTTCACCACGACCAAGAAACAGCGCGTGATTTTTATGGGTGAAATCCTGGGCCAAAGGTTCGATCAGCTGTTCGAAGTAGAGGATCTGTTCGATACGACTGGGCAGGGCCAGAATCGCCTGTACAATCTGTCGCTCCTGGCTGAGTGCCATGTTATTGATACGCCCCAGGCGGACCACCAGCAGCAACAGAACAACCAATTGAGTGGTAAACGCCTTGGTGGAGGCGACGCCAATCTCCATACCAGCCCGGGTCATCAGGGTAATATCGGATTCTCGTACCAGCGATGAAGCGGCAACATTACAAATCGCTAACGAACCCAGGTAACCGAGCTCTTTTGACAGACGCAGCGCCGCCAGGGTATCAGCGGTCTCTCCCGATTGTGAGAGGGTAACCAGCAGGCTGCCAGGGCGCACAGCTGGTTTGCGATAGCGGAATTCTGAAGCGATCTCCACATCACAGGGGATCCCCGCCAGGGATTCAAACCAGTAGCGGGCCACCATACCGGCATGATAAGAGGTACCGCAGGCGATGATTTGAATATGTCTGACCTGGGATAACAACTGGGTGTGTTGCTCCAACTCCTGTAAATTAACCCTCTCCTCACAAATGCGACCTTCCAGGGTGTTTTTTACCGCCAGGGGCTGTTCATAGATCTCTTTTTGCATATAGTGGCGATAAACGCCCTTATCACCGGCATCATATTGAATAGCCATTTCGACTTCATTTCTGTCAACCTGCTCTCCTTTATGGTTAACAATATGAATATCACGCCGACTGATCTCAGCAATATCCCCTTCATCGAGATAGATAAACCGCTGCGTTACCGGCAACAGGGCCAGGGGATCTGAGGCCACAAAGTTTTCGCCCACGCCCCGACCAATCACCAGTGGGCTACCAGAACGAGCCGCCACCAACAGAGAGGGGTCCCGACTATCCATAATTACGGTACCGTAGGCCCCTTTTAACTGGGCAACCACCCGGCGCAACACTTGCAGCAGAGTGCCCCCTTTTTGCTGTTCCCAGTGAGTCAGATGGGCG
>JBOFSC010000435.1:0-2879 GCA_051651345.1 Enterobacteriaceae bacterium | reverse complement strand
ATTCCAGCCCGCGCGATGCAGCGCCTGGGCGGTCACAACGGCCTCCTGCTGGTTACGCGGTTGTCTTTGTAAACGCCCGCCGACCACGCCAATGGCATAGGGATTATGGGCGGATTCCACCCGTACAATATTGGCCAATAGCTGCGGCGGCATATCGGCGGCACACTGGGCCGCCAGCACAAAAAAATCCAGCATAATGATTAAGGCGGGCTGACAGCCGCGCTACTTCTCCTCATCCTTATTGATATAATCCACTCGCCGTTCCCGGGCGATGCCGAGCAGGGTCTCGATCAGACTTTTATAGTTGGTGGCGATAAAGGCTTTTTTGTCGCCGGTACAGTACTGCTCCCAGAATTTACGCCTGTCAGCGGCCTGAACCACCGAGACATAATAAATATCCGATTGAGTGGTGGGCGTGCCCTCAGGATATTGCAACAGACCTTCGCGTATTTTGTTACAGATATTATATTGGGTATGCAGTTTATAGGTCACCGCCTGGGGACCTGACCCACGAGAGCCATTATCCTCACCGTCTGAGACTATGATCATCACTTTGCGCGTATTGGTGCCTTTGGCCAATACCGGCACCGCACGCAGTAGCGCGGAACTGCTGTCGGTGTTACCTTCAGGCTTCATGCGCTGGAATTCGGCTATCACCTTTTTATCCGCTGTGAGCTCAATCAGATAGTAATCCGGAAAAGCTGTTTTTAACATGTCACTTGTGGCCTGCCCGCCCCGGTTGAATGCGTAACGACACATGTTGTGAGGTTTATTAGTGCCATAAAAGACGGGAAAGGTGGTGACGGAATCGTCGCGGAACATATAATCCCCGGCGAGAGTGGCCTCATAATCCAGCGTTTGGTCATTCAGCAATGTGCCATAATTATTGTTGGCAGAGTTGACCAATGCCTTCATATAAGGGGATTGTTGTTTAAACTGCGCCTGATTGAGTTGCGGATCGGAGAGCCTGGCCTTGGGATTGAAGGAGCAGCTATACTGGGTTCTGCCGTATCCATTTATCGCGGTCCACTCATTTGAATCGTAGGTTGCGTTTTTGACACACCATCCTTTTTCGGTCATCTGATCCAGCGATAATCCGGTTGCGAGACTGATAAAATCTTTGTAGTAATCCTGCAGATACTTCTCAATAAGATAGCGTCGTCTGTTCTCCTCTGTTCTGTCGATTGCGTAGTAGGCTTTGTTGTACCAGAAAGTAAGATCTACACCGGCGTAAGCGGGTTTTAATTTTGCAACAAAGCTACAGCCGGTCTGTTCTCCACCGGCGGGATGTTTGTCTGCCAGGCGCACGGGGACGCCATTGGCAAAGGGCACAAAAGCGATGCGATTTTTGTCATTTTCTGTCAGCACGGCGTTGGCAAATTCTTTAACGACATCTTTGAGTAACTGAATGCGGCTCTTGCCGGGTTCAGCGGAGGAGGAGGTCATGGAGCCGGAAAAATCCAGTACAAAGACATAGTCTGTCGGCGTGCTGGACACTTGCATGGTGATACGCACTCTACCCGCACTGGAATCTGCTCTCAGGCGAATGTTATCGTCAAAACCGCCGGAGGCAAATTTAAATATCGGGCTCATCTGGACCTCGGCTGTAGCCTGGTATTCTACTGAGTTAACAGAGCGACTGCCCCCTGTCTGTTTTTCGGGTGCATTATTTTCTGAAATTGACACAGTGATATCTTTGTCTGACACTTGGGTACCCGGCAGATAGTAGCTCAGATACTCTTTAATCAGTTTAGTGTTAACGTTTTGCTGGTTTGTACCCTTATGGCGGTTATCCGTCATGGCGACAGCGAATACGCCCTGATTGAGGCCATCCACCAGTCGGGCCTGGCTGGCCAGCAATCTTGAACTGTCTATCCCTAAGGAGTAAAACAGCCACATAGTGGGAAAGGTGAGGGCGAACAGCACTGTGGTTGCCCCAGTCGGTTGACGCAACAGACGCAGCAAAGCAGACCACAGGGAACGGACTTTATTATCACGCTTCTTCATCTTTTGGCTCCTTGATATCTCCCGGTCATACTTCAGGCCCCCGCAGGGCTGTAAGTCGAGCTGTTTTGGCTATAGTGTTGTTGTTCATCCGCCAGCAACTGCCATAGACGGTACACGACCTCTGGTTGAGGCAGTCGCAAACGCCAGGCCAGGCGCGACAGATCCATCTCTTGCAGAAATTTCTGTTTTTTCGACAGGCTGCAGCGCTCTGGTGAACTACAGGACTCCTGATGCTGTAACAAGAGTTGTTCCCGCTGGCTAAAACGCACGATACCGTAGTGTTCGCGGCGAATCGCGGACAGCCAGTGGCGCGATAATCTAATCACCTCCTGTCCACTACACCCGGCCGAGACCAGCAGAGTGTTCTGATGTATCAGCAGATGGCGTCCCAGAGAGGCGGTACCGATCACATCTGAGAACAAAATTTTCTGAATCTCCATTTGTTTGTTATTACGCTGTAAATAGTGGCGTATTACCGCTGCTTCCTGTGCATCGGGATTGCCGACAATAACTGCCCGTTTATAGGGAGGTCTGTGCATAATTCTTTTAATATTGAAGTCATACAATCGGTCCCCCTGGTTAAAATCTGATTGCGAGGCAAACAGATCCCTTAACTCGACATAACGGGAGAATATCGAGTCATGAAAAACGATGACCGGCATAATATTTAATTCCTGGTTATTATAAATTAATAACCTGCTATTCCGGTTCTTCTATTCCCGGATGTCCTATGCCTACAACAGATGTAATAGCTGGTCATATGTAGGTACTTAAGCTCATAACACATTGATGTACCTTTAATTCATTACAGGGTAAATACTAAGACCTAACGATAGCAACATACTTTTCTGATCTCGCCTGGGATGAGCTCG
>JBOFSC010000434.1:0-15589 GCA_051651345.1 Enterobacteriaceae bacterium | reverse complement strand
TTACACTCATTCTGTTGCCGTGGGTTTTTCGCCATGGCAATTCCGTTTTATACTTAACGGAAAGTAGATTAATCTGTAAAGGAAAGTTTAATGAGCAAGAAAACTGGTCATGTGAAGTGGTTTAATGAAAGCAAAGGCTTTGGTTTTATCACTCCCGCTGATGGTTCCAAAGACGTTTTCGTCCACTTTTCCGCTATCTCGGGCGATGGGTTTAAAACACTGGCTGAAGGCCAGCAAGTAGAGTTCGCCGTTCAGGATAGCCCACGTGGCCCATCTGCAGTAGAAGTAGTTGCCATCTAACTACTTACTACAACAAACCCGCTATTGGAGATCGCTCTCCCTGGCGGGTTTTTTGAAATGGGGGTACAGGAGGAACTATGCAACATCTGAAGTGGGGTGTGTTTGGCGTTATTTTGGCTGCCTATACTTTTACAGCATCGGCCGCAGAGAGTGAAACGCGTCAGGCGACAATTGCTGACTGTAGTAAGTTTAAGCAGCCAGAAGTGGCCACAATGGTTAAGAATGATTTTTTACGCAATCGTCTGCCCGGTTGGGATAACGATAAGCGTCAGTTAGGCAAAGGGGATCCCGTCGCCTGGATAAATCAGGATGAAATCAGCCACCATGAAGGAGTATGGCAAATTACGTTAAGTGTTCGGGGTAGTAGCAGTGATAAGCGTTATGATGTTACGGTTGACTGTAATAAAGGTCAGATTACCTATCAGGTTAAATAAGCTTTACAGTATACCGGTTGAGTTTTTTGTTGCAGAGCCTGTTTAGTTCTATGGTATCCAAAAGTGGGTATATAGAATTAAGCAGGCTCTTCAGTTTTAAAGACGGGCTTTCCCTCAGGGACAGCGGATGCTAACAGAGCCCACTTTGCCTCCGGGACAGCGGATGCTATATAGGTTATCAGACCCGCCGTGAACCCGTCCCTGGGGGCTCGAACTTGCCGCGTCCTGCGGCAAACGGTCTGATAACCTATATAGCATCCACTGTTTCGATCGTTAAAATAGCTTTTAACTGCCGGAGGGATGTCGGTGTACCGACAGAGGGGCAAAGCTCTGGCAGACGGGCATCATCTCAAGGGTGTTAATGTTGACATGCGCTGGCAAGGTCGCTACCCAATAGACTGCTTCTGCAACATCTTCTGCAGTCAGGGCTTCGGCTCCATGATAGACACTATCCACCTTCTGCTGGTCTCCCTTAAAACGCACATTGGAGAACTCTGTGCCACCCACCAGTCCCGGCTCGATATCTGTGACCCGCAGGGCGCTGCCTTGTAAATCCGCACGCAGGCCAAGGGAGAATTGTTTGACGAAGGCTTTACTGGCACCATAGACATTACCACCAGGGTAGGGCCAGTTGGCGGCGATTGAGCCCATATTGATAATATGTCCCCTGTTTCTGGCGACCATGGCAGGCAGAAGTGCCCGGGTCATATACATAACCCCTTTGATATTGGTGTCCACCATCACTTCCCAGTCAGTGATCTCTGCTTTATCAGCGGATTGGATACCCAGCGCCAACCCGGCATTATTGACCAGCACATCGATCTCTTGCCATTGCGCAGGCAATGTCTCTAATGCCTGGATAATGGCTTGGTGATCACGGGTGTCCAGGGTCAACGGAATATAGCGATCCGCGCCGTAGCGTTTTTGCTGTTCGAGTAATTTGTCTGTTCTGCGGCTGACAGCGATAACATTATGACTATTAAGGATAAATTTTTCCGCGATGGCCTTGCCAAAACCAGAGCTGGTACCAGTAATTAACACTATCATAGGTTTTTTTACTCCTGTTAAGAAAACTTTTTGTCATGTTATGCCTAAGGGTATTTATTATTATTTTTATCATGCTATTATTGTGAAGCCTATCACGGAAAGGAGGGAATAAATATGGGCTTTTTTGGTCAAAACATCATACGGGATTTCGCCCCCAGAACCCCAAAGGCGAAAGCGGAATCCGAAGGATATGAAGCATTACTGATAGCACTGGTCACCGAAGCGGCACGTCAGTCCGGTGATGCCACAAGCTTTATCAATGGTGTTGATAAAGAGATGAGGCAGCGTTTGTCTCATGAAGGTGCCGAGTCGGCCCGAAAATTATGCGCCAGAATGTTGGACATTGCACGGGATCGAACAGCAGGCTAAGACGGTTGCTAACAATTTACTGATATCTTTTTCTCCAACAACTGCAAAGTTGTCACTTAATGGCGCTAATGGAAATTCTCACGGGTGAAGTGGTTTGCCTTAGCCTGTTATCGCGTAACTTGCCATAAATTCAGCTCCATGCCGGTGGAATAATTCCATTGATAATATCGGGAAACGTCCTTTTTGCGTGCCCTGTCATGATGTCAGACAGTATGGCGGTACAGGTAAAAGCCTCTCCAATACCCAATAATTTATTGCCCCATTCTGTGATTTGTTCTGAACTTAACACTTTCGCTTCACTGTCAAGTAACCTGGCTTCATGCATCAGGGCATAGGCATAAAAGCGCAGGGTATCCGGAGAGTCTGTCTCAGTGCCAAAGTGGTGACTCGAAGAGTATTTGGCAAAAATGGCAGCCAGACTCAGTAATGTCTGGGCTTTAACTTGATCACTGGCAGTTTGCAGATTATAACTGCTTAAAATATCCGTTAGATGGTCTGGTACGAGCCTCATCCCGGTATCAGTATCAGCGCTGCGATCCAGGATGGGATCAAAACAACGCGCTAATTTTTTCTTCTCTTCAGGGCGGGTTAATTTATGCTTGTAGGTATCGTCCTGGGCTCTTCTTTTTATTTCTTCGTGAAACAGGGCAGATAATTCATCATCCAAATTTAATTTACTCAGTAGACGAGGAAAGCAATCCCGATTCTGGGCAAACTGATATCTGGCCTTAAACAGAGAAAATGGCCCACAGAGCGCATCAGGGCTAGCCACCTGTTCTGATATCATCCCGTTTGCATCCCTGTGATAAATACTGAATAAAAACCAGTCAGTATCCTCTCTTGCCTGGCACATCTGGTTAAACTGCCGCACTGAGAGCAGCATGGCATTTTCTCCCGAGCGGAGAATAATATTGTTAAGCGTATTGTCCGTCCAATCAGCACTCCCCTCCAGATCCCCAAAAATAATCAGCGCCGCTTGTCTCCATGCCTCAATCTCGGGCAGCCGAAGATATTTTTCATACAGTGCTTTGGCCTGCTCTTGTACGTTCACATCAGCGCTGGCAAGGCTGTTAACAATAAGCTGCATAAAAAAGTTGTTTGTATTCAGCATAAAGCTATCGCCCTCTGCCCCTGCCAGGGCTAGCAGAAATGGATAAATATGCGGATTCTGACTGAGCCAGACTTCACTATTGGCTTTGGCAATCAAAGGTTCCAGGACATAGTACAGCAAAAAATTTTGCACAGTCTCGCTGTCCGGATCGCCCGATACTTCTGACAGGGGCAGAGACAGATATTCGTGCGTCAGGAAGGTTTCGAAATAGTGGGTAAATAACCGTAAGGTATCCGGGTCAACCCCATTGAGGGAGGTGACAAGCTGGGACAACAGCTTCATTTTTAGCGGTAAAAGTGACTTATCAATGGTGCTAAGAGTGTAAAGTAATGATCTCTCTGGGTGTCCTTCGGGATTAAAAAAGTTATCCAGGCTACCCTGATGCCAGTTTTGGGGCAAATCCAGTATGATATCTGCCCCCGTGAGATCAACGCCTGCCAAATCCACCTTACCAAACTTGTTTCCTGAAAGTTTGAGTCTGCTGTCTCTCATATCAACCCCTTTAAGAGAAGCGGAGGTCAGGTAGGTTTGTGTCAGATCGACTTCTGCCAGGATACTATTGCTCAGATCACTGGCACGCATATTTGTCTTCCGTAAGCTGGCCCCGGTTAGATTAGCTCCAGCCAGGTGAGAGCTGGATATATTACAATCATCCAGGATAGCCCCTGTCAGATTAGTTTTTATCATCCAGCTTTGGAACAAGAAGCACCCTGTCAGATTAGCCCGCGTCAGGTCGGCGCCTGACAGGTTACAACCCATCATATTAATGCCTTGCAGGTTAAGGGATTGCAGATTAGCGTTTTGCAGTTTGGCGTTTTGAATTTTAACACCTTGCAGGTTCATTCCTTGTAAATCAAGGCCCTGTAGGTTAGCCCCTTGAAGATTCGCCCCTTGCAGATTAACCCCGTCGAGTTTGACCTTAGAGAGGTTAACCCCTGCTAAATTGAGATGACTCAGGTCAAAATCAGTGAGATCCGTATCATAAAAATCTTGCCCTACCAGTAACTCACTGTTTTCTGATTGTGTAAGACCATAATCCGCCCCATGACGTACACGATCCAGGGCTAAATAAACAGATAACTGACGCAATGAGATGGGCATACCACATGAATTTTCATCAAATGAGATATGTAATAATTCCCCGGTCTCATCTGCTTCTTTTTTGAAACAAAGAAATTTATCGTCCAAACTGATCCTGAGCTCATCACCCGTTGCATCGACTTTGTCGAGGATCTCTTTGACGATTCCGGAAAAGAATGTTTTCTCATCAGTATGATGCCTTCTGTACCATGCAGGTTCCTTTTTGAGCAGCTCCCTTAATGCATGAACATGAGGGTCAGTTGATTGTAGCGGGGGCGGCATATCGTGTTGGGCCACAGCAGCCCGTGACAAACCAAAAAGTTTCCTGATGGTATTGATACCCGGCATGATACCGCCCTCATTTCAGAGAAGAGATCTTTAAGTATAGATGTCTCTTTAAAACGAACACAATACCAATTATTACAATTAGTTATAATATGAAAAAGATATCCCGCCTTCAATAGCGGGATATCTCAGATGGCCGGGTATCAATGTGAGGAACAGGAACCCTGATCCCCGGTAGTTGACTGAAATGGAACCTCCAGATACTGGATAATCCCCCGGGCAGCCTGGCGAGCATCGGCCATAGCCGTCACCACCAGATCCGCGCCCCTGACGTTATCCCCCGCAGCAAAGATTTTAGGATTGCTGGTCTGGAAAGGGTGTCTGGTTTGTACCGAGGCGATAATTCGGCCCCAGTCATCCAGCTTAACCCCCTGACTGGTAAGCCAGGGCATGGAGTGGGGGTTAAAGCCAAAGGCGATAATAATCGCATCCGCCTTAAGGGTAGACTCAGAACCCGGAATTGGGCGCGGACGACGACGACCATTGGCATCCGGTTCCCCCATCTCGGTATGGATTATCTGCATGCCGGTGACATGACCTTCACTATCAACCTCAATTTGCAGCGGCTGTACGTTAAACATAAACTGCACGCCCTCTTCACGGGCATTTTGCAGCTCTTTACGTGAGCCGGGCATATTGGCCTCGTCGCGACGATAGGCACAAATCACACTTTCAGCCCCCTGACGGATCGCGGTACGCAGGCAGTCCATCGCGGTATCGCCACCACCCAGCACCACGACATGTTTGCCGTGCAGATTGATATAGGGCTCTTCATCAGAGTCCTCAAAACCCATCAGATTTTTGGTATTGGCTATCAGGTATGGCAGGGCATCATAGACTTCCGGTGCGTCTTCATTAGCCAGGCCACCTTTCATCGACTTGTAAGTGCCGCTGGCGACAAATACCGCATCGTAATCGGCTAACAGGGATTCGAAAGAGATATCGCTGCCCACCTCGGTATTGAGATGAAACTCCATGCCCATTTCACTGAACAGAGCCCGCCGCCGGATTAAAATGGATTTATCCAGCTTAAATGCCGGAATGCCAAAAGTCAGCAGACCGCCAATTTCCGGATGGCGATCAAAGAGGACGGGTTTAATCCCGTTGCGTAACAGTTGTTCCGCACAGGCCAGTCCAGCAGGCCCGGCACCGACAATCGCCACCCGCTTATTGGTGGGTACGACTGCGGAGAGATCGGGTTTCCAGCCCATTTCCAGCGCTTTGTCGCTGATAAAGCGTTCGATATTACCCACCGTGACCGGGCCATACTCTTTACCCAGGGTACAGGAGCCTTCACACAGGCGATCCTGAGGGCAGACCCGACCGGTCACTTCCGGCAGTGGGTTGGTCTGGTGGGACAGCTCGACGGCTTCCAGTACCTTTCCCTCTTTCAGCAACTTAACCCAGTGGGGGATATGGTTGTGCAGGGGGCAGATCCATTCACAGATACTGTGTTGACCACATTTTAAACAGCGGCTGGCCTGAGCCTGAGCCTGCTCCGGGGTGAAGGTTTCATAGATCTCAATAAACTGCGCTTTGCGAATTTCAATCGGTTTCTTAACCGGGTCGCCTCTGCGTGGAGTATGGGTCAGATCGACTTTTTTCTGACTGCCAGCCGCAGTAGATGTGGCAGTTTGCTGCTGCTGTGCAGAGAGAAGCTGCATGCCTCTGCCCTCATGTATCACACTCTGCCACTGGCGCTGCGCGCGCAGTTCCTGCAATGCTGTACTGCTGATCAGGCGCAGAGCATCACTGGGACAAGCGTTGATACAAGCAGGACCGCTTTGTAGATCTTCGCAGAGGTCGCATTTAATCGCATAGGCCTGGCGATTTTCGCTGCTGGCGGGGGTCACCATGGTGATAGCGCCAAAAGGGCAGGCCAGAATACAGGTTTTGCAACCGATACACTTCTCTTTGACTATCTGGATACTGTCGGCACGGCGTTCTATGGCATCGGTAGGGCATACTGTCACGCAGGGGGCATCGTCACAGTGACGACACATCACCGCAGTCAACAGGGTTTCAGCCTTGATAACCTTGACTCTGGGATTAAACTGCTCTGGTGCCAGCACATACTCCCCATCATTATGGGACATCACACAGGCGACCTCGCAACTGCGGCAACCTATACAGTTTTTGGCATCTGCTATTACAAAACGGTTCATAACATTGATATCCTGCTTAGCATTTTGTTAGCTATCACTATGCATTAAATAGGGTAATCATGCCGGAAAAAAACCGTGCTGGCTGTGTGAGTAAGGATAATTGTGCAGGTAATCACAGTTAGCGGGATAATTTTATCGCAAATCACTCAGGGTGAGTTGCCCGACACTCCGGACAACCCACCTCTCGTTCACACCAGGAGTGCTTTACTCCTGTTCCTTTGACTCATCCCTGTTGGCCAACAGGGTTAACAGTTGATAGCGGCGCTGAATCGCCTCTGCTGAAGCCTGGTAGAGGGCGGCGGCAGTAGCCGGTTCAGCGGTGGCCAGGCGACGGAAACGCTGCTCATTAAGCAGTGCCTGGGGCAACTGATTATTGGGCGGCCGCGAATCCAGAGACAGTGCCGGTTTATTCTCCTGCTCTCTTCTGGGATCGAAGCGATACAGGGGCCAGAAACCACTGCTGGTCAACTGTTTCATTTGATCGTGGCTATAAGCCAGATCGTAGCCGTGTTCCTCACAGGGGCTGTAGGCAATAATCAGCGAGGGGCCTGGATAGGATTCCGCTTCCTGAATCGCTTTAACCGTTTGATTCAGTTGCGCGCCTAAAGAGATCTGAGCCACATAGACATGACCATACATCATCATGCTGATCCCTAAGTCTTTACGCGCCATGCGCTTGCCATTTTCGGCAAATTTGGTGACAGCCCCCAGCGGGGTCGCCTTGGATTGCTGCCCACCGGTATTGGAGTAGCACTGGGTATCCAGTACCAGCACATTAACGTTTTCCTGCAGACTTAACACATGATCCAGACCGCCAAAGCCGATGTCATAGGCCCAGCCATCTCCGCCGATCAACCAGACGGATTTCTCCACTAAGGCTTCAGCCAGGCCATCCAGAACGGCGGCTTGCGGTATCGTCAGGGCTTTCAGGCGCTGACGCAGCTGTGCCACATAAGGGCGACGTGCATCCGGACTGATCGCCGGATCGGTCAAACCAGTCACCACCTCAGGGGGCAACTGATCCCTTAATTGCTCCAGCAGACGTAACGCTTTGTGCCTTTGTTGATCCAGGGTCAAACGGAAACCCAGGCCAAATTCGGCATTATCCTCAAACAGGGAGTTAGCCCAGGCTGGCCCGCGTCCTTCTGCATTAGTGGTATAGGGTGTTGTGGGCAGATTGCCACCATAAATAGAGGAGCATCCGGTGGCATTGGCGATCAACAGACGATCCCCGTAAAGCTGGGTCAGCAGTTTAATATAGGGTGTTTCACCACAGCCGGAGCAAGCGCCGGGATATTCAAACAGCGGTGAAATCAGCTGCGAGGTACGAATATCGATCCGCTCCAGGCTGGATTTATCGATCTCCGGCAGGGAGAGGAAATAGTCATACTGTGCGCGTTCCTGCTCAAGATGCTCCAGGCGCGGACGCATATTGATCGCTTTAATGCTGGGATCCTGACGATCTTTGGCCGGACAAACCTCAACACAGAGGGTACAACCGGTACAATCCTCCGGCGCGACCTGCAACACATAACGCTGTCCCCGCATATCTCGGGCTTTCACTTCCAGGGAGTGTAGTGTCTCTGGTGCTGCTTCCATCGCGGATGCCGGCACCACTTTGGCCCGAATCGCAGAGTGGGGGCAGGCGGCGGCACAGTGGTTACACTGAGTACAGAGATCCGGCTGCCAGATAGGAATGGTGGCCGCAATATTGCGCTTAGCCCATTGGGTGGTACCTACAGGCCAGGTGCCATCGGGAGGAAACACCGACACTGGTAAGGCATCACCGTTACCACCCAACATGGCGGCAGTGACAGTTTTTACAAACCAGGGGGCGGAATCCACCACCATCGGCTGACGTTGCTGGCTTTGTGGGTTAACCGGCTTCAGGGGCACGGCTGTCAGCTCTTCAGCCACCCTATCCAGGGCGCGCCAGTTGCGCTCCACCACCTCTTCACCTTTGCTGCGATAACTCTTGTGAATCGCTTCACGCAGCAATGCCCGTGCCTGCTCAATTGGCAGTAGAGTGGTCAGCATAAAAAAGGCCATCTGCATTACAGTATTGATGCGACCACCGAGCTGGCAGTGGCGGGCTATTTTAGCGGCATTGATAATATGCAGCCGGGCGCGACGCTCATTCAGCTCGCTCTGCACTTCTTGTGGCAGACGCTGCCAGACCTCATCGGCACCATAGGGGGTATTGAGTAAGAATGTCCCCCCCGGACGTAACTGTTCAACGATATGATACTTATCGATAAACTGCGCCTGATGACAGCCGATAAAATCCGCCTGTTGCACCAGATAAGTGGAGCGAATAGGGCGCTGACAGATCCGCATATGGGAGATAGTCAGACCGCCCGCTTTATTGGAGTCATAGACAAAATAGCCCTGAGCATTATAAACCGTATTATCGCCCAGAATTTTAATCGTATTCTTGGTGGCCGACACGCTGCCATCACTGCCCAGACCATAGAATATCGCTTCCAGATGCGTGTGACGCGGTAACTTTTGTTGCGCCACGGGCAGGGAGAGATGGGTAATATCATCGATAATGCCAACGGTAAAGCGCGGCCTGGGTTCAGGTCGGGCCAGCTCTTCCAGAATCGAGAACACTGAACTGGGGTTAAACTCTTTGGAGGAGAGACCATAGCGGCCACCGATCATCAGTGGTAATTTTTTCCTCTCGCCGCGACTGACCGCCTCTGCCAGCGCGGTGACCATATCCAGATAGAGGGGTTCCCCCAGGGCACCAGGCTCTTTGGTTCGGTCCAGTATGGCGATACGGCGGGCACTTTCGGGCAGAACCGCGAGGCAGTGCTTTGCTGAAAAGGGTCGGAACAGACGCACTTTCAGCAGGCCCACTTTTTCGCCCTTTGCGGTCAGAAAATCGATCACCTCTTCGCAGGCACCAACAGCCGAGCCCATGATCACGATCACTTTTTCTGCCTGCGGGTGGCCCACATATTCAAAGGGGTGATATTGCCGCCCGGTGGCCTCAGCGAATTTATCCATGGCATCGGCCACATGCTGATAGCCTCGGTCATACCAGGTATTGGTCGCTTCCCGTGACTGGAAATAGCTGTCCGGGTTGGCGGAGGTGCCACGGATCACCGGACGATCCGGTGTCAGAGCCCGCTGACGGTGCGCAGCAATACTTCCCTCCGGCAGCAGAGCGAGCAGGGTGGCATCATCGATAGGCTCAATTTTGTTGATTTCGTGAGAGGTACGGAAGCCGTCGAAGAAATGAATAAAGGGCAGACGCGAGTTAAGGGAAGCGATTTGCGAAATAATGGAGAAATCCTGAGCCTCCTGAACGCTGCTGGCACACAGCATCGCGCAGCCTGTCTGACGCACTGCCATCACATCAGAGTGGTCACCGAAGATGGACAGGGCATGGGTTGCCACGGTACGTGCCGCCACATGCAGCACAAAGGGAACCAGTTCACCTGCCAGCTTATAGAGGGTAGGGATCATCAGTAACAATCCCTGGGACGAGGTAAAGGAGGTTGCCAGGGCCCCTGTTTGCAGGGCGCCGTGAACTGTGGAGATGGCACCGGCTTCGGATTGCATTTCCACCACGCGGGGGACATCCCCCCATAGATTAAGCTGCCCCTCATCAGCCCAGCTTCCTGCCTGTTCCGCCATGGTGGAGCTGGGGGTGATAGGATAGATAGCGATGACTTCACTTGTGCGGTAGACTACGGAGGCAACCGCGCCATTCCCATCGATGGTGATCATTAACTGTACCTTGACCTTTTATCGGTTCTCATCAATAACTACTGGGTATAAAACGAATTGCAACAATTCTAAATGAGTTCGGTTGCAAGTGCTACTGCTGAAAATAACAGGGAGAGTCCCATATGCGTTCTATATTAACTTATCTGATATTGCCATTTCTGCTGACAGCCTGCGCTGCCAAAGAGGAGCCGCCGGCCCGGCACACCCCGTATCCCCTGGCGTCCATGTCATCCCATGCCGAAAGTCAGTGCCTGCAAAGTGGTGGTATCCCCGGCGAAGCCCACAGTCTTCAGGGCGAAGCCTTCGCTGTGTGCCAACTGGCTAACGGCAAACGTTGCGATGAAAACGCGCTGCTGGAGGGGACCTGTGCCAGGTAAATGGCTGATGACAGCCATGGATTTTTCTCCTGCCAGTAAATACAATTTCAACAATATTTAGTTGTTAAAAGGTGTTGCTATTATCTGATTATCTGTTAAGGTAAGCAGGGTAGCCTCTGTTTACTATGGTTAATTATCGGTAAAGCAATTGGTTACCTCTCTTTAAAACTCTCTTTCTGTACCCGTCCGAGAATTTCATAAAATATCAACAAGAGACCATTTTGGTTCTCTGACTTCTTATATAACTACTATGAGGTGTTATATGGCACTAACATCTGATCAGGAGCGCGCTTTACTGCGCCTGCTGTATCAGCAAGGCACTTCGTTGTCGGAACTTCCGGCGGCGACCTCCATATCTGAGCAGGATCTGCTGTTGACTCGTCAGGGGATCACGGATAAGTCCATCACTCCCGGTGTATTAAAAACCTTTTTTATGACACCCGCCACGCTGCAGCAACCTGGTGTGGTACGTCTGAGTAACGCCATTGACAGTGACAGTGAAACCCTGGCCGTCAGCGCCAAAGCCCTGAAAAGGGTTGCCACCGGTATGGCACAAAGTGAACAGCTGCGGATATCGGTCACCAAAGATGTGCAGTTATCTTCTCAATCGGCCCTTTCGGCCCGTCAGGCCGCAGATCGGGCCAATATGGTGGCACAACAGTTGCGCGGCACCCTGTCTCAGGCGCAACAGGCAGCAGATAAGGCTGAGCGCCTGGCTTATCAGGCCCAGGTAGATGCTGAACGGGTTAAACAGCAGGCAGAACTGGATACGCCCCAACAGGTACGGCAGTTACAGGCGTTGGATGCCAGTAATGCTGCTGCCATCCTGCATTTGCAGCAACAGATATTGCAACAAGAGCTACAGCAGCGCGCGCAGAATCTCCCAGGACAGTTGGCGCAATATGCTGAACAGTTGGCTCTGCTACCCGCATTAGTTGAGCGTTTGAACCAACTGGAATGTGCCTTATTACTGCAACAGCGGCAATTGCAGGCTGCCTGCGCCAGCAACGCTGCCGCCATTATTCGTCTACAACATGAAAAATTACATTAAGGAAGGAGTAAAATATGAGTCTGGAATCCAGCATCGGTGATTTGGTGAAATCATCGGAAACACTGACCGACACCGTTCGTCAAACCGTACGCGATATCGACAGCCGTATTGAAGGTCGTTTAAAAAGCATGAGTGACACTGTCACTGGTTTTGTGGATACCTGGGGCATCAATGGTAACAGTACATTGGAAGTCGGCCCCAACCGCAAGTTTACAAGTATCCAGTCAGCCTGGGACTCCCTGAATGGTAAAGCCCTGAAAAGCGATGTATTGATTAAAGTGGATGATGGGGTGTATGAGATGGGGGGATTGAATCTGGTCAATCAGCCCTATGCCTATCGCATTCGTATCCAGGGTAATATCAGTAAGCCGGAAAACTGTATTCTCAAGTTTATTCCTGATAGTAATCGCTTTAGTCACGGGGTGATTTTCCGCAATACCTATTGGCTCGATTTTTCCGGATTTAAATTAGTGGGGGCATTTTCTGATACTAATGTGACCCATCGATTGATACAACTTTCAGGCGGAACCACCCGTATTAATTCGCAAACCAACTCCATTATTCTGGAAGGTGGTCGGGTCGGGGCGGAAATTGTCGATGGTGCCACCTGGGTGTCCACAGGGGTCAGAATTGTTGATGCTCAGGCGGATGCGGTTTATATGCGAGCCTCCATTGCTCATTTGGGTCGAATTTCGGTTAAAGGACGCGGCGCAACCACGGTGACTAATGCCCCTGCGCATGCCGCTCATCTGGGCAACAGAGTCAGTCGTGGTGTAGTGGCAGCAGATAACAGTTCTCTCTGGGCCAGCTATGCCACCATCTCGGATGTAGATTATGCCATGTTGAGCCATGCAGGCAGTTTTTTGGTGAGTAACTGCGCGAAAATCAGCAAAGTACAAATTGGCCAGGCGGCACACTATGGCGCAGTACTGTGGGCCAATACCGCCAAAAAAAGTGACGGAACTGTAGATGTTGTGCATGTAACAGATGCCATGCAACAGGGATTCCGGGCAGTAGATGGCGGTATGGTCTTTGCTTTTGCAGCCATTGCTGAGCGTTGTAAAATTGGCTACTACTGTGCCAACCCCGGCAGTCAGATTATGGCAGGAGATAACCAGGCCATCGACTGTGAAAAAGGATTTTTGGCTGAACATGGTGCCGCTATCCGTGCCTGGAATACTAAAAGTAAAGCCAAAAACTGCACCACACTCTATACCCCCCCAGAAAGCGGTATTGCTGCAGCTAATGCCAGCCTTATTCTTTACTCATAATTCGGAGCACTTCACATGGAATATATCGATAACACCCTCTATGAGGCAGAGATCACCTCGTCATCTGATCAATTAACCCCTCAGGATGCAGCGGCTCAGGAGCTGGCTAATCGGCGCATTATTGCCAACCACACTATTGCGCCTTTACAGGATGCCGTCGATCTGGGCATTGCTACCGTTGCTGAAGCGGAGCAGTTACAAGAGTGGAAAACCTATCGGGTTTTACTGTCGCGTATCGATCCTGAACAGGCAGCCGATATCGAGTGGCCAACCCGTCCCCAATAGCCTTAAGTTAAATGATTTACACCATCATCATTCAGAAATGGTATAAACTGGGTTTCTTTCAATGAGTCAAAGCTCTGATGAATGATGCGTAAAGCCGTAAGGATAGTGACCATCGCACTGCCACTCTGTTTGCTGTGTGTGGTTCTGTTGACGATAACTTTACCTCGCTGGCTGCCGCCGCTGGTGCGAGTAGGGCTGCCTGAAGCTCTGCAACTACAACTGGCAACGCCAAAATGGAGCTGGCAGCAGCGAGGGCTCCTGTTTCCCTCTGTGCAACTGAGTAATAAAAGTGGTTGTGCTATTCTGCAACTGCAGCAGGCTTCCCTCTCCTTGCAGGAGACCACGCCGATTATCACTATTGCGGATCTGCAGGCGGACAGTCGCTGTCTGCCTGCTTCCACCTCATCTCCCGCACAAAAACCTCTGCTATGGCGCGATCTGTGGCGCTGGCTGGTTCCCTTTTCCCTGACCATTGACTCAGTCAAACTCCAGCCCTGGCCTGAATATAGCGGCCGTTTTTCCCTCAAACAACAGCATAACCAGGCCCAACTCCAATACCAGGGCACCAACCTGAACAGTGATATCACCATTACCCCGGAGCAGATTAACATTAATGTTTTTTCTCTGGTCACTGGCGATCAGCACAACAGTATCGATGCTAAAGGCAGCTTTAAACTGCCCGCGACACTAGAACAACTGCCAACAGAGGGCAGCATAACCGGCGGATTTTTCGGCCAATCATTACCTTATTTATTTGATTTTGCCCTGAACTGGCAGGGAAACAGCGGTCAACTGACCCTGCAGGAGCAAGAGTCCAAAGCCACGGTGCTCTCTGTGCCATGGCAATGGCACGAGGGGCAATTCACCATTGAACAGGGCAAGTGGTTCTGGCCTTTACCGCAACAGCCGCTCGGCGGAATGCTATCCCTCTCGCTAAAACCTGAAGGTGAGAAGTGGAATCAGGTGAAGGTCACCGCTCGCGCCAATATGCTGACACAGGGGAAGTGGGGGAAGGGAAATATCGTGCTCACCGCCGGGCCGGAGGTTATTGGCAGTGACAGCCACTCGCTCCCGGTACAACTGACTGGGGGTATCAATTTACGTGATATTGTCTTTACGGCGACGATTCCGGCCATGCTCAGCGGCAAACTACCGGAGACACAACTGGAGCTGCAATCCGGTGCACTGCTGCTGGCTAAAGGTCAGGTTTCTCGCGATATTACCCTGCAGGAGTTGCGTCTGCCCCTGGCCGGTATCCGCTTAACCTCCCAGGGGATCAATGGCCGTTTACAGGCCATTATGCGGGTGAAAGATGCTTTGTGGGGCAGCTTCCGCTTACATATGGATGGTCTGGCCAATGATTTTACCCCCGACAGCGGCTTGTGGCGCTGGAAATATTGGGGTGAAGGGCAGATCCCCCTGTTTGCCGCGCGCTGGGATATCAACGGCCAGGGGCACTGGCAGGATTCCCTGTTGCAATTTGATAAACTGTCGACGGGATTTGATCGCTTACGTTACGGCAATATCACCCTGCGTAAGCCCCGGTTACAATTACAGACGCCGCTGCAGTGGCGCCGTGATAGGCAAAACCCCTCATTAAGCGGTGACTTCCTGTTTACCTCTGGCAAAACCCGCTTTCCCCATGGTGCTTATTTACCCCCCTTTGAACTGAAACTGGCTTTAAAAGGGCGTACGCCCGCTGATTTTCTCTGGAATGCCGCACTGAGGGCAGGAGAGATAGGGCCGATCAAAGGCGGAGGGCGCTGGGATGGCGAACGCCTGCGTGGGCAAGTCTACTGGCCACAGCAACCCCTTCAGGTATTTCAGCCGTTGTTGGCGCCGGATTTGCGCTGGAAAATTCGCAGCGGTTCACTCTATGCCCAGATGGCGTTTTCTGCTTCACCTGCTGATGGGTTACAGGCAGGCGGTCATGCGGTGGTTAAACAGGGGGCCATGTGGTTAAACGATGGTGAGCTGAGTGGCCTTGATTTTGTGCTACCGCTGCGACTTAAAGAT
>JBOFSC010000433.1:0-3348 GCA_051651345.1 Enterobacteriaceae bacterium | reverse complement strand
AGAGGAGGCGTCATAGGGTTGTCTGGCGGCGGGTTGTTTACCAGATAGCTTACCAGATAGATTGCCCGATGGTCTGCCACTCTCTTTGTGGCTCCCTCTCTGTGGTTTATCGGGACGCTGACGAGCAGAAGGTTTGCCCTGTGGCTTCTCCTTGTCGCTGCTGCGCACAAACATCACCTTCACTTTACCTTTTTTACCACTATATGTTTCGCTCATCGCCCTTCTCCACTTGTCGTGCTGGCGCGCAGATTACCTGATGTCTCGCCCCTTGGCTACCCCACAATAACAGTACCGGATCAAAAACGCTTCACAAGAGAGCCCACGTTTTTCAAATTACAGCCAACACACTGGCAAATATCACAGAAGTCCGGTTAAAAAACGGCTATCATTGCAGGAACAGGAGAAAACAGCCATGAGTCAACGCGGATTAGATGCACTTTTACGCCCCAAATCCATTGCTGTCATAGGGGCATCAGAAAAACCCAACCGTGCAGGGCATGTGATGATGCGCAACCTGCTCGCCAGCGGCTTTCAGGGACCTGTCCTGCCAGTGACCCCCCGATATAAAGCAGTCCGCGGCGTACTGGCCTACAAAGACATTGTCAGTTTGCCCCTGGTGCCGGATCTGGCAGTGCTCTGTACCCATTCAAAACGCAACCCTGGCCTGCTGGAGGCCCTGGGACAGCATGGCTGCAAAACAGCGATCATCCTCTCCGCCTTGCCGGAACAGAAAGAAGAGATCATCGCCTGCGCCCAACGCTATGGTATACGCCTGCTCGGACCTAACAGCCTAGGTGTGCTGGCTCCCTGGCAAAAACTTAACGCCAGCTTCTCCCCGGTGCCCATTCTGCCCGGCAGACTGGGCTTTATCGCCCACTCCTCCGCCGTGGCCAATACCGTGCTGGACTGGGCGCAACAGCGGGAAATCGGTTTTTCACACTTTATCTCCCTGGGGGAAAGCTGGGATATTGATGTCGATGAGTTGCTGGATTTCCTTGCGCGCGACAGTAAGACCAGTGCCATCCTGTTGCATATCGAGCATCTGCACCATGCCCGGCGTTTTCTCTCCGCCAGCCGCAGCGCAGCGCGCAATAAACCCATTCTGGTGATTAAAAGCGGCCGAACCCTGCAATCTCAGGCATTGTTAAACAGCCAGATCAGCTTCGACGCGGCATTTG
This sequence comes from Enterobacteriaceae bacterium, assembly GCA_051651345.1. Lineage (GTDB taxonomy): Bacteria > Pseudomonadota > Gammaproteobacteria > Enterobacterales > JBOFSC01 > JBOFSC01. The sequence goes on along the minus strand of JBOFSC010000433.1, from coordinate 2,170 downwards.
ATGCTGCCGTCCAAAGAGCCGGTATTTTGCGGGTGCAAGATACCCATGAACTGTTTTCCGCCGTAGAAACCTTAAGCCATATGCCGCCCCTGCGTGGTGAGAAACTGATGATCATCAGTAACGGCGGAGCCCCTGCCGCCATGGCGATGGATACCTTACTGCAGCGTAATGGCAGGTTGTTCACCCTCAGCGATGAGCAGCGCGAAGCCCTTAAAGCAGTACTGCCCGCCCATATTGTTATCAATAACCCGCTGAATCTGGGTGATGATGCCACTGCACAACATTATCAGGCGGTATTGAGCCAACTGATGGATTACCAGAGCTGTGACGCCATTTTACTGATCCATGCCCCCAGCACGGTGTCTCCACCCACTGAAACCGCGCGCATGGCGATTGAGACGATAAAAAAACACCCGCGCAGCAAACGGATTGCAATACTCACCAACTGGTGCGGCGAACACTCTTCCCAGGAGGCGCGCCTGCTGTTCAGTGAGGCGTCTCTGCCCACTTATCGCACCCCGGAAGGGGCTATCGTCGCCTTTATGCATATGGTGGAGTATCGCCGTAACCAGCAGCAACTGATGGAAACACCGGCCCTGCTAAGCAGTAATGGCAGCGATATCAGCGCGGCCAGACAATTGATCCAGCAGGCGCTGCAGGAGGGGATAACCCAACTGGATACCCACCAGGTACAGGATATTCTCCACTCCTTCGGCCTGGAGACGCTGCCCACCTGGAGCGTCAGTGACAGTGCAGAAGCCATACTGATAGCTGAACAGATAGGCTATCCGGTAGCGGTTAAATTACGCTCCGGTGATATCCCCTATAAATCTGCCGTTCAGGGGGTCATGCTCTATCTGCGCACCCCCACGGAAGTGCAGCAAGCGGCTGACGATATTATATCCCGGGTTGGCATCAGCTATCCCCAGGCCAGAATTGAGGGGTTACTGGTACAGAGCATGGCTAACCGGGCGGGAGCTCAGGAACTGCGTATTTCCGTGGAGAATGACCCTCTGTTTGGACCCGTGATTCTGTTTGGTGAGGGAGGTATCGACTGGAATAAGGAGCGGGATGCCACCGTGGCTCTGCCTCCTCTTAATATGGCCCTGGCACGTCATATGGTGCTGCAGGCATTGAAAAGCGGCAAGGTTCGCAGCAGTAATGCCCTGATCCCCATGGATATTAATGCCCTGTGTAAACTGCTGGTGCAGGTTTCCAATCTGATTTTGCACTGTCCGGAGATCATCAGTCTGGATTTTCATCCTGTGCTGGTTACCGGTAGTCAGTTCACCCTGCTGGATGTCACCATGCATATCGCCCCTTTCGAAGGTGATGCCCAATCCCGCCTGGCGATTCGACCTTACCCCCAGGAGCTGGAGCAGCAGGTACAGTTGAAAGAGGGGGCAGAGTGTCTGTTCCGACCGATTCTGCCGGAAGATGAACCGCTATTACAGAAATTTATCGCCAGGGTCACTAAAGAGGATCTCTACTATCGCTATTTCAGTGAAATCAATGAGTTTACTCATGAAGACCTCGCCAAAATGACCCAGATTGACTATGACCGAGAGATGGCTTTTGTCGCCCTGTGGCAGCAGAACGGCGAGAGTGAAATTATCGGTGTGACCCGTGCGCTGATCGATCCGGACAATATCGATGCGGAATTCTCGGTGCTGGTACGTTCAGATCTCAAAGGTCTCGGGCTTGGTCGGCAATTGATGCAGAAGCTGATCGGCTATGCCCGGGAGCGGGGTTTACAGCGTATGACCGGCATTACCATGCCCAACAATCGCAGAATGATTACCCTGGCAAAAACTCTGGGATTCAACGTCGATATTCAGCTGGAAGACAGTATTGTCAACCTGGAATTGGCGCTGCAGCAGGAGTAACAGGGAACAATTTTCGTCTACATCGGTAAAAAGCTCACACTCCTGTCACAGTAATGTTATGATTCGCCAAAATATGGACAAGATGATACTCGAACACTATGACATTAAAAGAAGCGTACGGTCATGCTGGCAAAATTTAATCACCTTCGACATCAACAGTTTCTGTCGCACCTGCCTAAACTCCGTCAATCTGCTGAAAACACAGAAATTCTCCTGAGTCCCGAGGCCTTCAGGGAGCGTCTGCTGCTGCAGATCCGCCATGCAAAACAGCGTATCGTTCTGAC
>JBOFSC010000432.1:0-1239 GCA_051651345.1 Enterobacteriaceae bacterium | reverse complement strand
GGACGCGGCAAGTTCGAGCCTACAGGGATGTATTCACGGCGGGTCTGATAACCGGTACCGCCTCCACCTGCACCCAGCCTAAAGTAGAGCACTTAGCTCCTGACAAAACTCGCGCCAGACGCCGGAACACTCTACTGCTTATCCCGGCTCTGGCGGCCAGGACTATTTGGCTACATTTCCGGCAATATTGAGGATATCCCAGGTACGTGCAAACGGCGGCGCATAGACAAAATCCATATAGCCCAACTCATCTACCGTTAACCCGCTATAGATAGCCACAGCCAATGCGTTAACGCGCTGCACGGCACCACCACGGAAAGCACCACAAATTTGCCCGCCCAGCAGTTGACGCGTTGTTTTGTTATAAATCAGCTTGACCCACATATCGCTTTGGTTATGCACATAGTCGGTGTGATTTTTGTCCTGAATAAAGACGATACCATAGTCAATATCCAGTTGCGTCGCTTCAGATTCGCTGATACCGGTGCGGCCCGCTTCCAGATCAAAGACACGGATACCGCTGGAGCCCAGAGTGCCGATAAACCCTCTGCTATTACCTGCCATGACATCACCCGCCAGACGACCCAGTTTATTGGCCGTTGTCGCCAGAGGAATATAGCGATTACCGCTAATACGGTGTCGGACGACAGCGCAATCCCCCGCCGCATAGATATCTGGCAGATTAGTTTGACACAGGTCATCAATAAGCAGTGCCCCCTGGGTATCTATTGCCAGCCCGGTTTCGCGCAGGAAATCGGTATTGGGGCGAAAACCCGTGGACAGGATCACCATATCGCTCTCATATTCGCCTTTATCGGTGATCACTGTGTTGACCGCCCCAGGGCCGGTAGTGATCTCAGTGACGGTTTCACTGGTATGCAGGGCGACGCCTTTGGCATGCAGCTCTGTCTCCAGCAGCGCACTTATCTGCTCATCAAAGACCCGCTCCATCACGCGCGGAGCAAACTCCAGCAGTGTGACGCTCTTGCCGCGCTCACGAAAAGCCTCTGCCGCTTCAACACCAATAAAACCCGCGCCGATAATGCTGACCTTATTCACCTCAGGCAGCGTGGCTAAAATATCCTGGGCATCCTGCCTGGAGTGCATGGTATAGACATGGGGCGCATCCAGGCCTTTGATGGGGGGGCGCACAGGGGAGGCGCCCACCGCGATCAGCAACTTGTCATAAGCAAACTGCAACTTTTGATTAGTCTGGCTGTTAAACGCGGTAATCTGCTT
>JBOFSC010000431.1:0-1221 GCA_051651345.1 Enterobacteriaceae bacterium | reverse complement strand
CAGAAAAGTATGTTGCTATCGTTAGGTCTTAGTATTTACCCTGTAATGAATTAAAGGTACATCAATGTGTTATGAGCTTAAGTACCTACATATGAGTAACTGATAACCTCTGGCAGGCCGATATTGCTGATATGCGGCGCCTCATAAAGACTCCAGCTCTCCGGAATCATCAACAGAAAAGCCAGTGCCAGAATCAGACATAACAGCATCTGCAAGCCAATACAGGTCATTGCTGCCAGCACCACACGTTTGCCACTGATATGCCCGGCATCAGCAGGAAACTGGCTGCGGGTAAAGGACCAGGTCAACATCACACTAAGCAGATTGCCTGCCAAAAACAGCGTTAACACGACGGCAGAGGAGAGGGCAGAGTGCGGTGTGACGGCGGCAGAGTAGAGCAGGGGTTGATACATTAACTCCACGACCAGTAATACCCAGATATTCATCCCAAGGGCAAATAACAGTGCATGCGTCCGGGCAACGTATCCCGCCTGCATAACCGGTTGCTCTCCCTTTATCCTGCTGTTAAAGCGTCTGCGGTACATGCGAAACAGTCCGGCAAACAGGGTAATAAAGATCATCATCTTCAGTGTGGTCAGCATACAGTAGTTGGCCGCAGTATAGATAAACAGTGGCGAGTTCCAACTGAGATAGCTGGCGGAACCTATCAGCAGTTCAAAATGGATCATTGAATAACCGATATTGCACAGATAGAACAGCAACAGTAACCCGGTGGCGGGCAAAATCATTGTGGCGTTGAAGTTATAGGCGCGGCCCCGATTGAGGGTGGAGCAGGAGAGGCTGGCGGTACAGAACAGCACAATACCGTAGAAAATATGCGAATAGAGGTATTCGTGGGACTGAAAAAACAGCATATTGCCCAGACCGATAACGGGCACTTTCTGATAAATAAACAGGTTATGCAGCGCCGCAAGTATCCAGTAACCTACAGTGAAATAGAGGGGCAGTATAAAGTGCCCGCTTATTGACGCGGACTTGTTGCTAACATTTCCTTCTGCATACGGCAGATGTTGTTTTTCTGTCAGATTATTCAAACATGACCTCCATATAACCTTGATCCCTGTTGTAGCTGTCGATGACTTATGACTCCTCCCCCTGTCAAGCATAGGTATCTACGCATCTTTGTGATGGGGGAGGGGCTCCTAAATTCCCCTCCGTGGAGGGGTGGCCCGTCAGGGCCGGGGTGGTTAATACGCCACA
>JBOFSC010000430.1:0-3778 GCA_051651345.1 Enterobacteriaceae bacterium | reverse complement strand
CATAATCTCTCGAATTCTAAATTAAAACTCTATCCGGAAGCAGAGTATAACGACCATGGGGAGCTAAAAGTTCCCCTTTGGTACTGGGGCCTAATCCTGTTCCAGGTCAGGGGATGGTGGCTGGTGTGGTTGGGAGAGTTTATCGCCGATCCGGGCAGTGCGCCTCTGGCGTTCCTGTATCCTAACACCCTGAGCTGGTTACTGAGCTTGGCACAGGGGGTGCCCGGTCTTCTGATTTTATTCTGTTACCCGCTGCGGGGACGTTTTCCACGCCTGGTGAAATGGAGTTATCTGTTTTTGCTGGCAGGGGCACTGTTTGGTCTGGTGGTTAACAGCGTTTATCTCTACCACAGTACAACGGATGATTTCGACCTGTGGGGATGCCTGCTGGGATTTGATATTGCCAGTCTCGGTGCCCTGATACTGAGTATCAGGCTGGTGGATGTGTTTGGCTGGCGGCAGAGGTAGGATTAACTCCCTCCCCCTTGTCAGGGGGAGGAGCAATACTAGTAAGTCACCGTATGCCCATATTCACACAAAATTGACTTCACTTTTTCCATCATCTCTGTGGTCGGCGGTTTAACCCCTTCCAGACCATAGGGCTCTCCCATCGCCAGCCATTTATGCTTGCCCAGTTCATGGTAGGGCAGCAGCTCTATCTTCTCCACATTCCCCATCTCACGGGTAAACTCGCCGAGCAGGCGGGCGGAGTTTTCATCATCACTCCAGCCGGGCACCACCACGTAGCGAATCCAGGTTTTTTGCCCCCGCTTAGCCAGATAACGGGCAAATTCCAGGGTGCGATGGTTGGACACCCCGGCCAGTTTTTGATGGATGCTATCGTCCATCTGCTTGATATCCAGCAGAACCAGATCGGTGACATCCAGTAATTCATCAATCACCGGATCATAACGGCGCACAAAACCATTGGTATCGAGGCAAGTGTGAATATCGGCCTGATGACAGGCGCGGAACCAGTCGCGAACAAACTCCGCTTGTAAAATGGCTTCACCACCCGAAGCCGTGACACCACCACCGGAAGCGGTCATAAAATGGCGATAGCTGAGCACCTCTTGCATTAACTCTTCAACCGTAATATCCCGACCTGAGTGCAGATCCCAGGTATCACGATTGTGACAGTAGAGGCAGCGCATCAGGCAGCCCTGGAAGAAAACGATAAAACGAATACCTGGTCCATCGACTGTACCGCAGGATTCAAAGGAGTGAATATGACCCTTAACCGACATGATATTTTTACTCTGTTTTTCTGTCAGAATGGCATCTATTGTACGACAGAATAGACAATATTTCTCTTTACAAATAACAAGGCTCCATAACCAGTATGGAGCCCTGGATATACCCGTCGTCTTTCAAGCTGCAGCGTCGTTGGCTGCGCAGATTCAGCCGAATCACATACTGATGTATGCTCATCGTCTGAATCTGCTTGCCGCCTAACTGCAACTCGAAATACTTTGGGTATAACTTTGATTACAGTGAGTGAGTAAATGTCCGGGTAATGACGTCTTGCTGTTGCTCTTTAGTCAGAGAGTTAAAGCGTACCGCATAGCCGGAAACACGAATGGTCAATTGCGGATATTTATCCGGATTATCCATGGCATCCAGCAACATATCCCGATTCATCACGTTAACGTTAAGATGCTGTCCACCCTCGATACCAGTTTCGTGGTGGAAGTAGCCATCCAGCAAACCTGCCAGGTTATTTTTACGGGCGTTATCATCTTTACCTAATGCATTGGGCACAATGGAGAAGGTATAAGAGATACCATCTTTCGCATAGGCGAAAGGCAGTTTAGCCACAGAGGTCAGGGATGCCACAGCACCTTTCTGATCGCGACCATGCATCGGGTTCGCGCCAGGGCCAAATGGCGCACCTGCACGACGGCCATCCGGGGTGTTACCGGTCTTTTTACCGTAAACCACGTTGGAGGTGATGGTCAGCACGGATTGAGTGGGGACCGCATTACGATAGGTGGACATACGCTGAATTTTCTTCATAAAGCGCTCAACCAGATCGCAGGCGATATCATCAACACGGCTGTCGTTATTACCAAATTGCGGATACTCTCCCTCAATCGCAAAGTCCGTTGCCAGGCCATTCTCATCGCGGATTGCTTTAACTTTTGCGTACTTAATGGCAGAAAGAGAGTCAGCCGCCACAGACAGACCAGCGATACCACAGGCCATGGTGCGATAGACATCACGATCGTGCAGTGCCATCAGGGCCGCTTCGTAGCTGTATTTATCATGCATATAGTGGATGATATTCAGCGCGGTGACATACTGTGTTGCCAGCCAGTCCATAAAGTGATCCAGACGGGCCATAACCGTATCATAGTCGAGAACGTCATCGCGAATAGGCTCCTCTTTGGGACCTACCTGCATTTTCAGTTTCTCATCCACACCGCCGTTGATTGCGTACAGCAGAGTTTTTGCCAGATTGGCGCGGGCACCGAAGAACTGCATCTGCTTACCCACAATCATCGGGCTGACACAACAGGCGATGGCATAGTCATCACTGTCAAAATCGGGACGCATCAGGTCATCGTTTTCATACTGCAGTGAAGAGGTATCAATGGAGACTTTGGCGGCATAACGTTTGAAGTTAACCGGTAACTGCTCGGACCAGAGAATGGTCATATTGGGTTCCGGTGACGGCCCCATGGTATACAGGGTATTCAAAAAGCGGAAAGTGCTTTTGGTCACCAGGGTACGACCATCCAGCCCCATACCTGCCAGGGATTCTGTAGCCCAGATAGGGTCGCCGGAGAACAGCTCATCATATTCCGGTGTGCGCAGGAAACGAACCATACGTAGTTTCATCACCAGGTGGTCGATCAGCTCCTGAGCTTGCAACTCGTTCAGGGTGCCTTCACGCAGATCACGTTCAATGTAGATATCGAGGAAGCTGGAAACACGCCCAAAGGACATAGCAGCGCCGTTTTGTGACTTAACTGCCGCCAGATAGCCAAAGTAAGTCCACTGGATCGCTTCCTGAGCGTTGGTAGCCGGGCCACTGATATCGTAACCGTATTTGGCCGCCATCTCTTTCATCTGCCCTAAAGCACGGTGCTGCTCAGAGATCTCTTCACGTAACTGAATGGTCATCTCCAGATCAGTGCCTTGCTCCAGACGCGACTGCAGGGAGTTAAACTGGGCTACCTTATCTTTCATCAGGAAATCGATGCCATAGACCGCCACACGGCGATAATCACCGATGATACGTCCACGACCATAGGCATCCGGCAGACCGGTTAACACTCCGGACTTACGGCAACGCAGAATATCCGGTGTGTAGACATCAAACACGCCCTGATTGTGGGTTTTACGATATTCGGTAAAGATCTTTTTCAGTTCAGGATCGAGCTCGCGGCCATAGGCTTTACAGGAGCCCTCGACCATTTTAATCCCGCCAAAAGGGATTAGGGCGCGCTTCAGAGGCGCTTCAGTTTGCAAACCGACAATTTTTTCCAGAGACTGCTCGATATACCCAGCCTCGTGGGAGGTGATAGTCGCGGCGAGATCCGTATCGAAATCGACGGGGGCGTGGGTGCGGTTCTCAATTTTGATCCCCTCCATCACCTTGTCCCATAATTTACTCGTCGCCTCGCTGGCACCACTCAGGAAAGACTCGTCACCCTCATAGGGGGTATAGTTTTTCTGAATGAAATCACGCAGATTAACCTCGTTTTTCCACTCTCCTGGGGTAAATCCACGCCATGCTTTGGCAAACAGATCATTGTGCTCACTCATTATGCAC
>JBOFSC010000429.1:0-4121 GCA_051651345.1 Enterobacteriaceae bacterium | reverse complement strand
ATAAAAAAACACCATAAAGCCACATCAATAAGCAAAATTGCGTTATGCGGGTTGGCATAACGCAATTCTCCTGATATATCCTTCTTATTTAATGCTGCAATTGCACTCACTCAAGCAAAAAAGATGGCCAAAGGACTATGACAACACGGCAAACATTAGTGGTAAAACTGGGTACCAGTGTACTGACCGGGGGAGCATTGGCACTAAACCGGGCTCATATTGTGGAACTGGTGCGCCAGTGCGCACAACAACACGCTTTAGGACACCGGATTATTGTTGTGACTTCGGGTGCCATTGCAGCGGGCAGGGAGTATTTAAGCTATCCAGAGCTGCCTGCCACCATCGCCTCCAAGCAGTTGCTGGCTGCCGTCGGCCAGTGTCAGCTGATTCAATTATGGGAACAGCTGTTCTCTATCTATGGCATTCATATTGGGCAGATGCTACTGACTCGTGCGGATATGGAAGATCGCGAGCGTTTCCTCAATGCTCAGGATACCCTGGGCGCACTGTTGGATAATCATATTGTACCGGTGATCAATGAAAACGACGCCGTGGTCACCGCAGAAATCAAAGTGGGGGACAATGATAATTTATCGGCACTGGTGGCTATTCTGGCCCAGGCCGATAAATTATTGCTGCTGACGGATATTGCCGGGCTCTACAGTGCTGATCCGCGCAACGATCCTAACGCGCAGTTGATCAGGGAAGTGGAACTGATCGATGATGATTTGAAAAGTATTGCCGGTGGCAGTGTTTCTGGTCTGGGTACCGGGGGGATGGGCACTAAGTTACAGGCTGCCGACATTGCCGCCCGTGCGGGTATCGAAACGGTGATTGCCGCAGGTAACCGCCCCGGTGTTATTGGCGATGTGATTGCGGGTGAGTCAGTGGGCACTCGCTTCCATGCGCAAGAGACACCGCTGGAGCGACGCAAGCGCTGGATTTTCGGTGCACCTCCGGCGGGTAAGGTCATTATTGATGATGGGGCGGTTACTGCCCTGATGAGCCGTGGCAGCTCTCTGCTGCCCAAAGGGATCAGTGAGATCACCGGGAACTTTTCCCGTGGTGAAGTGATACAAGTCTGTGATGCGAATGGTCGTGATCTGGCTCATGGTGTTGCTCGCTATAGCAGCGATGCGCTCAGGATGATCGCCGGTCACCATTCACAAGAGATCAACAAAATTCTGGGTTATGAATATGGTCAGGTCGCCATTCATCGTGATGATATGGTGATGAGTTAAGGAGCCAGTATGTTACAAGAGATGGGGAAAGCAGCGAAGGAAGCCGCATATGAGCTAGCTCAGCTCAGTACTGCAAAGAAAAACAAGGTGCTGGCGGTGATTGCCGATATGCTGGAGGCAGAAAGCGACACTATTCTGGCAGCTAATGAGCAGGATATGACCGCAGCGCAGGCCGCCGGAATCAGTGAAGCGATACAGGATCGCCTGCTGTTAACACCCGCCCGTCTGGCGGCCATTGCCAATGATGTGCGTCAGGTGTGTCGGCTGCAGGATCCGGTAGGGCATATTATCGATGGCTCCGTGATGGAAAGTGGTCTGAACCTGCAAAGGCGCCGTGTCCCTGTGGGGGTGATCGGTGTCATTTATGAGGCTCGTCCCAATGTGACCATTGACGTGGCGACCCTGTGCCTGAAAGCTGGCAATGCGACCATTTTGCGTGGTGGTAAAGAGACCTGCCATACCAATGCTGCGTTGGTGAAGGTGATTCAGAAGGCGCTGGAGCGCTGTAATTTGCCCGCCAGTGCCGTTCAGTCGATCAATAGCCCGGATCGTGAGCTGATCAATCAGATGCTCAAACTGGATCGCTATATCGATATGCTGATCCCGCGTGGGGGTGCCGGTCTGCATAAACTATGTCGTGAGCAGTCCACCATTCCGGTGATCACAGGGGGGATCGGGGTCTGCCATATCTTTGCGGACCGCAGTATCGATTGTGACAAAGCCCTGGCTATTATTGAAAACGCCAAAGTGCAGCGTCCCAGCGTCTGTAATGCGGTAGAGACCTTGCTGGTGCATCGGGCTATCGCGGAACAATTTCTGCCCCTGCTGGCGGAGCGGATGCTCGGTCTGGGTGTGACCCTGCACGCCTGTCCTGTGGCTTTACCTCTGCTGGGGGGCACCTCAGAGCAGGTTGTACCGGTACAAGAGGGGGATTACGATCAGGAGTGGCTCTCTTTGGATCTGAATGTGCTGGTGGTGGACGGGTTCAATCATGCCATTGAACACATTCGTCAGCACAGTACCGCGCACACTGAGGCAATTTTGACGCGCTCCTTCTCCCATGCAGAGCGTTTTGTCCGCTCCATAGATTCAGCGGCGGTGCTGGTCAACGCCTCGACCCGCTTTAATGATGGCGGTCAATTTGGTCTGGGGGCTGAGGTGGCCGTTAGCACACAAAAATTGCATGCCAGAGGCCCGATGGGGCTAGAAGCACTGACGACCTACAAATGGATCGGTTACGGTGACGATCTGATCCGACGCTAACAGCGCACTCAGCGCACTCAGCGCAGGAGAGCCCGATGACATTGGCTGCTGTTGTGAACAGACAGCGCAAAATGCCTCTGGCTCTCCTTGTATTAGCCTGATAAATGGCTAAAATCAGTATACCCACCGTACTCATGCCGGTATAGCTCAGTTGGTAGAGCAGCGCATTCGTAATGCGAAGGTCGTTGGTTCAACTCCGACTACCGGCACCAGTAAATCAATGGGTTATCCGCAAGCTCTATGAGAACTGAGTAGAGTATTCAAACAAGGGCGCTGGAGGTGCCAGCACCCTTTGATTGGGTTTTAAGCACTAAAACAAGTGCTCAATCAATCATGTCTTATCAAAATCTGGTTACCTTCACCTGCATGCACACCGGGAAATTTCAACATCTCAGCCATTTCACCCTTTTGTAGGTCAAAAACTCCCAGCCCAACCTCAGTGGCAGGAGTTGCTTCGTTGTATATGCTATAGAGGTAGTGGTTGTTCTGAGGTATCGCCATAGCACCAATCACAGAAATCCCTGCAACGCTGCTATCGTGCAGGTCCGCACGGCTATCTCTTTGCAGCGAGCCATCAGACACATTGAGATGCCAGGCCGCAATATAATTACCTTTATCTGTATGAACAGCAGCATATAGCGTCTTGCCATCAGGGGTGAACTGAATATTGTTATAATTATCTGGTGGTAAATTTGTCGAGGTGCGTTTTAAGAAAATAAGAGAACCATCGTTGGAATCCAGAGAATAAGTATCCATGACCGGGCCAATACCTGGACAGTACTCCTGCACTACCCATACCCCATCTTTGTCACTGAATGCGATATTATCGCTGAGAAACTCTCCTTTGACTGTCGATATTCTGGTTAAAAATCCCTGTTTATCATTTTGAAAAGACGCTATTTCTCCCGTTTTTGCACTATACAGCACGGTATAATTGCCGCTCATATCAAACTTCATATCCTTCACCGAACCCACGAGATCGTCCCCGGCTAATTTTTTATCCGTCAGAGCGCCAGTACCAGGGTTAATAGCAAATTTGAGCATCGTACCGCCACCTATCGTATAGGCCCATTTACCATCAGGAGATATCACCATCTTTTCAAAACTACCCAATCTGAAGGGGGGGGGAAGCGTCTCCTTCATAACGCCACTGTTTCTGTCCAGTCTGTAAATATGAACGTCACTATCAAAGCTGGCACTATTGAGGTCGACAGCAGTCACATACAAAAAATCTGTCTTTAGAGAATGGGTGGAATCAATATGTATAGCGATAGAATTTGGATAATCCACCTTTTCGACCTGCGTTACCTTACCACTGTCATCAGACAGTCCATACGCAAATACACTGCTGTAAGCAGAGACATAAGCAAAGTTTTTAGCACTGGCATAACCCGTTAGTGAGGCACATAGTAATGTAGTCACTATCAGGCGTTGAGCACAATTCATCATAGGGAGTCTCCTCAGTGAATGATATATCGCAGTCATATGTAGGTACTTAAGCTCATAACACATTGATGTACCTTTAATTCATTACAGGGTAAATACTAAGACCTAACGATAGCAACATACTTTTCTGATCTCGCCTGGGATGAGCTCGTTGACCATGAGTCGCAAAAA
>JBOFSC010000428.1:0-5699 GCA_051651345.1 Enterobacteriaceae bacterium | reverse complement strand
CATACAGCAGCGCAAGCATAACTGTACCCAGGAGAGTGACCTGGGGCTGGATAATACCCTGTGGCAACTTAGAAGCCGCACCGAGGATACGCTGATCATGGAGCTGCCTTTTAATATGGTATTTCAATTAGATCACCCGGATTCACAGAAAACGACACAGGGTGCCTCCTGGTTTGGTGATGCTAAATTAAGCGGCACTATCACAGTCAGGGCAGAGTGGCAGTAGAACAAAGCGCAGACAATGATAAAAGCAGCAGGGTCAGGGTGAAAAAATCAATCAGGAGAGATTTCGCTGATTGTGAATAGGGTCACCCTGATATATCAAGCAGGAACTATTTTTTTTGATTGTAATTATCAGTTAAATCTGTGGAAGCAGTATACTTGCTCTGTCCAGTCAAAAGTGCTGTCGGGAGCCCATCGATGCAAAAGAAAAAAATTTATCTGTTCTGCTGTGCAGGCATGTCGACCTCTCTTCTGGTCAGCAAAATGCGAGCGCAGGCAGAAAAATATGATGTGCCGGTGATTGTTGAAGCCTATTCAGAAACCGAAATCGCGGAAAAAGGACCGGAGGCCGATTTAATCCTGCTGGGGCCGCAAATTGCCTATCTCCATGAAGATATTCAAAAACGCATGGGGGATAAACCGGTTCAGGTGATTGATGCCACGATGTATGGCAAGGTTGATGGCCTCGGGGTACTGAAGGCCGCCGCAGCCACCTTCAGACAGATGGCGCAGCAATAAAAGGGAGTGGTTATGAGCACGATGCTGTCATCCCTGGAAGGAATGTTAGTTCCGGTTGCGGTAAAAATAGGCCAACAGCCGCATATCAACGCCATTAAAAATGGCTTTATCCGCCTGATGCCATTGACTCTGGTGGGGGCGATGTTTGTTCTTATCAATAATGTGCTCCTCAACTTTGCCGAAGGCTCCTTTTTCTACTCACTGGGGATTCGCCTGGATGTTGGGGTGATCGCTAATCTGAATCAGCTCAAGATGATCGGTGCCAGTGCCTATAATGGCACCCTGGGCATTATGTCGCTGATGGCCCCCTTTTTTATCGCCATGTCGCTGGCAGAAGAGCGCAGGGTAGACCCGCTGGCGGCGGGTTTACTGGCGGTCGGTGCCTTTATGACGGTGACCCCATTTAGTGTTAACGATGCCTATGCCGTGAGCGCTAACTGGCTTGGGGGTGCCAATATTATTTCCGGTATTATTATCGGGCTGGTGGTGGCCGAGCTGTTTGCCTTTATTGTCCGGCGCAACTGGGTGATTACCCTACCGGACAGTGTCCCCGCCTCTGTAGCGCGCTCTTTTTCTGCGTTGATCCCCGGTTTTATTATTCTGACCATTATGGGCGTGGTCGCCTTTGCCCTGGCCCACTATAACACCCAGTTTCACCAACTGATTGCGGATCTTATCGCCAAACCTTTGTCCTCCATGGGTGGCGTTGTGGGCTGGGCCTATGTCTTTTTTACCTCCCTGCTCTGGTTTTTTGGGATTCATGGCTCCATGACCCTGACCGCGCTGGAACATATTATGACGCCATTTGCCCTGGATAATATGGCGATTTACCATGAATATGGCTCAGTGGCGGCGGCTTTGGCGGCGGGTAAACAGTTTCACCTGTGGGCCAAACCCTTTATCGATTCCTACATTTATCTCGGGGGCACCGGGGCCACCCTGGGTCTGATTCTGGCTATCTTTATCGCCTCCAAACGGGAAGATTACCGCCGGGTTGCCAAACTGGCGCTGCCTCCGGGACTGTTCCAGATCAACGAACCCATTCTGTTTGGCCTGCCGGTGATCATGAACCCGGTGCTGTTTATCCCCTATGTCCTGGTGCAACCGGTGTTGGCGGGTATTGCCGTTGCCGCTTACTACTCAGGTCTGATCCCACCGATAACCAATATGGCTCCCTGGACCATGCCCACGGGATTAGGGGCCTTCTTCAATACCAATGGCAGTATCGCTGCGCTGCTACTGGCTCTGTTTAATCTGATGGTGGCCACGTTAATTTATCTGCCTTTTGTGCTGGTGGCTAACCGGGTGCAAAACCAGTTGGACCAAGAGCAAGAAACTGAAGAAGAGATTGGCGAATCCTTAAAATTTTAACCAAAGGGGCTGACCATGCGTTATCAATTTCCGGTCGATTTTTACTGGGGCAGCGCCAGCTCCGCGCCACAGGCTGAAGGTGCGGCAGCACGCGAGGGTAAAAGCCAGAATATTTTTGATTACTGGCACCAGACAGAGCCGCACCGGTTTCATCAGCAGGTTGGGCCGCAGGAGAGTTCGACCTTTTACGATAACTACATCAATGATATCAGGTTATTAAAGCAACTGGGTCACAATAGCTTTCGTACTTCTATCTCCTGGAGCCGTCTTATCCCGGATGGCACCGGAGAGGTGAATCCCCAGGCGGTTAAATTTTACAACAGCCTGATTGACGAATTACTGGCAAACGATATTGAGCCCTTTATCAACCTGTTCCATTTTGATATGCCGCTCTGTATGCAGCGTCTGGGGGGATGGGAAAACCGCGAGGTGATTGAGGCTTATGCCGCTTATGCCCGGCGCTGTTTTGAACTATTTGGTGATCGGGTTAAACACTGGTTCACCTTCAATGAGCCCATTGTTCCGGTTGAGGCGGGTTATCTGGGTGATCTCCACTACCCCTGTGTCAATGATTTCAAACGGGCAGTGACGGTGGCCTGGCATACCCTGCTGGCCCATGCCAAAGCGGTCGCCGCCTGGCGTCAGAGTGGGCACAGCGGCACTGTCGGGATCATCCTCAACCTGAGCCCGGTCTACCCTGCCAGCGACTCTGCTCAGGATCAGCAGGCCGCCAGGATGGCGGATCTGCTGCTAAATCGCAGCTTTTTAGACCCGGCGCTAAAAGGGGAATATCCGCCAGAGCTAGTTGACTTATTACAGCAATATCAACTGATGCCTGCAGTGGAGCCCGGAGACTGCGAACTGCTGGCGCAGGGGCGCATCGATCTGTTAGGGGTTAACTATTACCATCCGCGCCGGGTGAAAGCCAAAGAGGGCAGTGAGACCTTGCGCAGTCTGAGTAAACCGGAAGATCTATATGATTATTATGAGATGCCGGGCAGGAAAATGAATCCCCATCGCGGCTGGGAAATCTATGAACAGGGAGTGTACGATATTTTGCTTAACCTGCGCGATAACTACGACAATATCCCCTGCTTTATCTCAGAAAATGGCATGGGAGTGGCCGATGAAGAGCGTTTTATCGATGCCAGCGGTCAGGTACAGGATGACTACCGTATCGACTTTATCAAAGGCCATTTAATCTGGTTACACAAGGCATTACAGCAGGGTTGCCACTGTAAAGGCTACCATATGTGGACCTTTATCGATTGCTGGTCCTGGCTTAATGCCTATAAGAATCGTTATGGTTTTGTCCGCCTGGAGTTAAGTAATCAGCACAGAACGATAAAGAAAAGTGGTGAATGGTTTGCCAGGATGGTTCAGCACAATGGATTTGACGACGAGTGAGGCCACAATGTGGAATTTAGAGGATATCCCTGAGCAGCAGCAGGGGGATGAGTTGGAAGAGGTCGTGATGGGCCTGATAGTCAACGCCGGACAAGCGAAATCCCTTGCCTTTAAGGCATTGGCCAGGGCCAAACAGGGGGATTTTGCTGAGGCACAACAGTTGATGCAACAAGCCCGGGAGGGACTCAGAGAGGCCCATTTAGTGCAGACCAAATTGATTGAACAGGATGCCGGTGAGGGTAAAACCAAAGTGACTTTAGTGATGGTCCATGCCCAGGATCATTTAATGAACAGTGTACTGGCACTTGAGTTAGTGACTGAATTAATAGCACTGCACCAGAAAGTGTCTTGAGAGGGTTGGCTAAATACCAATGGATTGTCTCTATGGAAGCAAAAATTAAAAGTGACAAGATAAAAACGATCAGGGAACAAGCGCTGTTTAACGGCAAGCATTTTCATTTTTTTATCTATAACAAAACCGAGAGTGTGACGGGGCTGCACCAGCATGACTACTATGAATTAACCCTGGTACTGACTGGCCGTTATTATCAGGAGGTGAATGGCAAAGAGGTGCTGCTGGAGCGGGGAGACTTCGTTTTTATCCCGTTAGGCTCACATCATCAGAGCAGTTATAAACTGGGTACATGTCGTCTGCTCAATATTGGTATCAGCCAGGCATTTTTTGATAAGCATTACCTGGCTCTGCTACCAGCCTGTTTTGTCGCCTCACAGTCTTATCGTCTGAAAAGCCAGTTTCTGTCCTATATTGAGGCGGTGATCGCCTCTTCCGCTTTTCAGTCCGGGGATTTTGCAGAATTTCTGGAAACGGTGACCTTTCATAGTGTGAACTCGATTCGTCACTATAAACAGGACAGCGGTGAAGCGGTTCCCCTGTGGCTCAGGCATACTCTTGAAGCCATGCACGATAAACAATATTTTGCCGATAAAGCGATTCACAATATGGTGACGCTGGCGGGGAAAACCCAGGAGCATCTGACCCGCGCCACCCGTCGCTATTTCAATAAAACACCGATGCAAATTATCCATGAAATTCGAATTAATTACGCCAAACGTCAATTAGAGGTGACTAACGACTCCGTCGAGGATATCGCCTATGATTGCGGGTATAACGATGTCAGCCTGTTTATTAAAAATTTTAAAAAGCTGATCTCGTTAACCCCCGGCAATTACCGCAAAGAGTACTTTAGCATCAAATAGGTAAGGAGAAGAGGTATGTCTCAGGGCATTAAGATAGTCACCATGGGGGGAGGCAGCAGCTACACTCCGGAGCTGGTGGAAGGGTTTATCAATCGCTACCATGAGCTGCCGGTCAGAGAGTTATGGCTGGTGGATGTGGACGAAGGCAGAGACAAGCTGGAGATTATTTACCAGCTGTGCCAGCGGATGCTGGATAAAGCCAATGTACCGATTAAACTGTATAAAACCCTGGATTATCGCCAGGCCCTGCCAGGTGCCGATTTTGTCACGACCCAGATACGGGTCGGACAATTAAAGGCACGGGAAAAAGATGAGCGTATTCCCTTCTCACGGGGCCTGTTGGGGCAGGAAACCAATGGTGCCGGGGGATTGTTTAAAGCGCTGCGCACGATCCCGGTGATTTTTGAACTGCTGGATGAGGTGGAAAAAGTGTGTCCGCAGGCCTGGGTGATTAACTTTACCAATCCTGCCGGGATGGTGACAGAAGCGGTACATCGTCACCACAGCTTTAAGCGTTTTATCGGGGTCTGTAATGTGCCGGTGGCCATGAAGATGCTGGCAAAAGAGCTGTTACAGGTCACGCCCCAGGATAAATTATCTCTGGATCTGTTTGGTCTCAATCACCTGGTCTTTATGCGCGATGTGACGGTGAATGGCGAGTCGCGTTTTGCCCAGGTGTTTGAACGCTATCTGACCGGTGATATTCCTGCTGCGGTACAAAATATTTTTGAGCTGCCATTTAATCGGGGCTTTATTCGTGGTTTGGGCCTGATTCCCTGCCCCTATTTACGTTACTACTATAAATACAAAGAGATGCTCGGCATTGAGATGGCGGAGTACTATAAAGGGGGCACCCGTGCGGAAGTGGTGCAACAGGTGGAACGCGATCTGTTTAAACTGTATCAGAACCCGGATCTGGCGGTGAAACCGAAGGAGCTGGAGCTCCGCGGTGGCGCTTACTA
>JBOFSC010000427.1:0-9525 GCA_051651345.1 Enterobacteriaceae bacterium | reverse complement strand
CAACTGGTGTTGCCCGTGTATGGTAATGGCTTATGGTCGGTGATGTACGCTTTTCTGGCCGTGGATATCGATGGCCAGACGGTGAAAGGGATCACTTTCTACGAGCATGGTGAGACCCCGGGATTGGGGGGCGAGATAGAGAACCCAAACTGGCAGAAAGGCTGGATCGGCAAAAAGCTGTTTGACCCGCAGGGGGATATCGCCATCCATATCGTGAAAGGAGGCGCGCGCCCGGATGATATCAACGGTATCGACGGTTTATCGGGTGCCACATTAACCACCAATGGTGTCCAGCACACGATGCAGTTCTGGTTAGGTGAAAATGGTTATGGCCCGTTCCTGAAAAAAGTGCGTGCAGGGGAGTTAAATAATGTCTGATAGCAAAGAGATGAAAAGGGTGCTTTGGGGGCCCCTGGTGGATAATAACCCCATCGCCCTGCAGGTACTGGGGGTCTGTTCCGCATTGGCGGTGACCACCAAGCTGGAAACAGCATTTGTTATGACCCTGGCGGTCACTCTGGTAACCGGGTTTTCCAACCTGTTTATTTCTCTGATCCGTAATTTTATCCCGAACAGTGTGCGCATCATCGTGCAGATGACCATTATCGCGTCACTGGTTATCGTGGTGGATCAGATTTTACGTGCCTATGCCTATGAGGTTTCCAAACAGCTGTCGGTGTTTGTGGGGCTGATTATCACCAACTGTATCGTTATGGGACGGGCAGAGGCCTATGCCATGAAAGCGCCGCCACTGGAAAGCTTTATGGATGGTATCGGTAATGGCCTTGGCTATGGTGCGATCCTGATTCTGGTGGGCTTTTTGCGTGAGCTGATCGGCTCCGGCAAGCTGTTTGGTATCACCATTATGGAAACCGTGCAAAACGGTGGCTGGTATCAGCCTAACGGGCTGTTTCTGCTGGCACCCAGTGCGTTCTTTATTATTGGCTTGATGATTTGGCTGTTGCGAATCTACAAGCCAGGCCAGATGGAACAGGAGTAAGCACGCATGGAACACTATATCAGTCTGTTTGTCCGCGCGGTATTTATCGAAAATATGGCGCTGGCCTTTTTCCTCGGGATGTGTACTTTTCTGGCGGTGTCGAAGAAAGTCTCCACGGCATTTGGTCTCGGTGTCGCGGTGACCGTGGTGCTGGCCCTTGCGGTACCGGCTAACAACCTTGTTTACAACTGGGTGCTGAAAGACAGTGCGCTGATTGAAGGGATTGACCTCAGCTTCCTTAACTTTATTACCTTTATCGGGGTGATTGCTGCTCTGGTGCAGATTCTGGAGATGATTCTCGATCGTTATTTCCCGGTGCTGTATCACTCATTGGGTATTTTCCTGCCGCTGATCACGGTGAACTGCGCCATTTTCGGTGGCGTCTCCTTTATGGTTCAGCGTGACTATAACTTTACCGAATCCATCGTCTATGGCATCGGCTCCGGTGTTGGCTGGACCCTGGCGATAGTGGCGATGGCGGGGATTCGGCAGAAGATGAAATACTCTAATGTGCCGCCCGCACTGCGCGGTTTGGGAATAACATTTATCGTCACTGGTCTGATGGCATTGGGTTTTATGTCATTTTCCGGTGTACAGCTATAACCAGGAGCAGCGCATGATGGAAATAATTTTAGGCGTTGTGATGTTCACCCTGATTGTACTGATGCTGGCGGTGTTGATCCTGCTGGCGAAGTCCAAACTGGTCAATTCGGGGAATATCACTATCGCAATCAATGATGATGATAGTAAAAGCTTTAGCACCCACGCAGGGGATAAATTGCTCAATGTGTTGTCGGCTCAGGGGATATTTGTCTCATCGGCCTGTGGCGGCGGGGGCACTTGCGGACAGTGTAAGGTAACGGTCAAAGAGGGTGGCGGGGAAATTCTGCCAACAGAACTCTCTCTGATCAGCAAGCGGGAAGCCAAAGAGGGATGCCGCCTGGCCTGTCAGGTGAATGTGAAACAGGATCTGCAACTGGTGCTGCCGGAAGAGATTTTTGGCGTGAAAAAGTGGTTGTGTGAGGTGGTATCCAATGACAATAAAGCCACCTTTATCAAAGAACTGGCGCTGAAAATTCCGGAAGGGGAGAGCGTTCCCTTCAGGGCAGGGGGCTATATCCAGATTGAGGCAGATCCTCACCATGTAAAGTTCTCTGAATTTGATGTGCCTGCCATGTATCGTGATGACTGGGACAGGTTCGACTTATTCAAGCTGGAGTCGATTGCCTCTGAGCCCGTAGTGCGTGCTTACTCTATGGCGAACTACCCGGAGGAGCAGGGGACGATTTTGCTTAATGTGCGTATCGCCACGCCGCCGCCCAATGTGAAGGATGCACCGCCAGGGCTGATGTCCTCCTATATTTGGTCGCTGAAGCCGGGAGACAGGGTGACCATTTCCGGGCCATTTGGTGAGTTCTTTGCCAAAGAGACCGAGGCTGAGATGATCTTTATTGGCGGTGGTGCCGGTATGGCACCGATGCGCTCCCATATCTTTGATCAGTTAAAACGCCTGAAGAGCAAGCGTAAGATCAGTTTCTGGTATGGTGCCCGCTCGTTGCGTGAGATGTTCTACGCCGAGGACTTTGATCGTCTGCAGGCAGAAAATGACAACTTCACCTGGCATATCGGCCTCTCCGATCCTTTACCTGAGGATAACTGGCAGGGATATACGGGCTTTATTCACAATGTGTTGTATGACAATTATCTGAAAGATCATCCGGCACCGGAAGATTGTGAATTCTACATGTGCGGACCCCCGATGATGAATGCGGCGGTGATCTCCATGTTGAAAAACCTTGGCGTGGAAGAAGACAATATTATGCTTGATGACTTCGGTGGCTGATGTTTATGCTGTTAACACGTTGTATCCAGTGGCTGACCCTGATGGGGTTGGCCCTTATTTTATTGGGCTGTGGCCCTGAGCAGGTGTCGGTGGATGGTAAGACCATGGGGACTTACTATCAGGTGAAATATCTGGCAGACAGCAAGACCCCTGGACCGGAGCAGATCAAACAAGAGATCGACCGGCGTCTGGAGCAGTTAAATGATCAGATGTCTACCTACAAACCCGATTCGGAGTTAAGCCGTTTTAACACCAGTACGATCACCGGGGTTCCGTTTACGGTATCGCCTGCGGTGATTAAGGTTGTCGAGGAAGCGATACGCATTAACCATCTGACCGGTGGTGCGCTGGATGTGACGATTGGGCCGCTGGTCAATTTATGGGGATTTGGGCCGGAAAAGAGAACAGACCAGGTGCCGGATGCGGTTGAAGAAGCGAAACGGCGCAGCTGGGTAGGGATTGAAAAGCTGCAGGTGCGCAATGGCGGGCTGGTGAAAACCATTCCGGAGCTCTATGTGGATCTCTCCTCCATCGCCAAAGGATATGGTGTTGATATGGTGGGTGACTATTTGAACTCACTGCATATCAGCGACTATATGATCGATATCGGTGGTGAAGTGCTGACCAGAGGCAAGAATGGCAAGAATCAGCCCTGGCGTATCGCCATAGAAAAACCGCAGCCTGGTAACAATGAGTGGATACAGCAGATCATTGAACCTGGTGATATGGCCATGGCCACTTCCGGGGATTATCGCAATTTCTTTGCCGTAGATGGCAAGCACTACTCCCACACTCTGAATCCGGTTACCGGGAAACCCATCGAGAATAATATCGTCTCCATCACGGTGCTGCATCCCAGTTGTATGACGGCCGATGGATTCGCAACTGGCCTGGGAGTGATGGGCGTGGATAAAGCTTTGGCGTTAGCGGAGCAGCAAAAGTTGCCAGTTTTTATTGTAGAGAAGAGTGGAGATAGCTTTGTGGAGCGCTATTCCAGTGCTTTTAAACCCTACTTGTCCGGAGGGAAGCACTCATGATTCTGTTTATTATCACCTTTGCGCTGTTTTTGTTACTGGTGGCGGCGATGTCCATTGGCTATATCCTGCAGCGCAAAAAAATCCATGGCAGTTGTGGGGGTATCGCTGCTTTGGGGCTGGAGAAGGTGTGTGATTGCCCTGAACCCTGTGAGGCCCGTAAGGCGCGGGACAGGGCTGCCAGACTAAGGGAACAGCGGATTATTTAAAGTAAAGAAACACGCTCTGCTTATGCCTTTTTGGAATTTAGATCTCTCATATAATATTTAACGTAATAAAAAATAGCTGTTAGTGTCCTGAATGACAGGGGATATCACCTCATTTGATAAGTTAGCCAGGAGTTGTGTCATGATCAGATCTATAAAAACAATAGCGTTATTGACAGGTTTATCCATGCTGGCAGGCTCTGCTGTTGCAGATCGCCTGGACGATATTAAACAGGCTGGTGTCGTTCGTGTGGCCGTGTTTGACAGCAATCCACCCTTTGGTTATGTCGATGCCCAGAAAAAACAGCTGGTGGGTTACGATGTCGATATTGCAGAGGCCATAGGTAAGGCGTTGGGTGCAAAAGTGGAGCTGCGGCCCACCAACCCGGCCAACCGTATCCCGCTCCTGGCAGCGAAAAAAGTCGATCTGGTGGCAGCTAATTTTACGATTACTGAGCAACGTGCCCAGGAGATCAATTTCAGCATTCCTTATTTTGCCACAGGGCAAAAATTCATAGCCCGCAAAGGGTTACTCAAACAACCGGATGATATTGCTACTTTGCGTATCGGGGCAGATAAAGGCACCACTCAGGAGATCACCTTACGGGAAAAATATCCCACAGCTAAAGTGATCTCTTACGACGATACGCCTTTTGCTTTTGCGGCCCTGCGTAATGGCAGTGTCCAGGCAATTACCCAGGATGACGCGAAGCTGGTCGGGCTGTTAGCCAATCTGCCTGAGCAACAGAAAGCGGAATTCGAGATCTCTCCCTTCAGTATTACCAAAGAGTATCAGGGTGTGGGTATACCCAAAGGCGAACAGCGACTGACGGAAGCGGTGAACAACGCATTGTTAGCTCTGGAAAAGAGTGGTGAAGCGCAGACTATCTATGATCGCTGGTTTGGGCCAGAGACTAAAGCTGCCATGCCGCGTGGAGATTTTAAAATCGGCACGACAACAGAGTAGTCATTAATGATGTGGTGGACTTCTTTAACAGAGTCCCTGCTGGCGCCCCATTTTTTTGGCTGGCTATGGCAGGGATTTCTGCTGACCTTAGGTATCTCTCTGATCACCGTGGTGGCGGCAACCGTGCTGGGGGCATTGCTGGCCACTGCCAGAGAGAGCCAGTACGCCTGGTTGCGCCTGCCTGTTATCTGTTATAACTCCATTTTTCGTAACACGCCCCTGCTGGTACAACTGTTCTTCTGGTATCTGGTTGGGGGACAGATGTTGCCGATGGAGTTACGTGAGTGGCTGCACGGACATCATCAGATAACCCTGGCCGGAGTCCATTTCACCTGGCCATCATTTGAGTTTCTGGCCGGAACCTGGGGATTGACACTCTATTCGGCGGCATTTATCGCAGAAGAGATCCGTTCCGGTATTCGGGGAGTTGCTGCCGGACAAAAACAGGCGGCGCTGGCGCTGGGGCTGACAGACTGGCAGTCGATGCGTTATGTGATTCTGCCGCAGGCATTGAAGATCGCCTTTCCGCCCCTGCTGGGGCAGTATATGAATGTGATTAAAAATTCTTCTCTGACCATGGCGATTGGTGTGGCGGAGCTCTCCTATGCTTCGCGCCAGGTAGAAACGGAAACATTAAAGACCTTTCAGGCATTTGCGGTAGCGACACTGCTCTATATTCTGCTGATTGCACTGATAGAAGGATGGGGTTATCAGCGACAACGCCGTCGCCAGTCAACAGGACATTAGCGATGGATTTTAGTGTTATTTTTGACAATGCCCCCTATATCTTGTGGGGCAGTTATCCGCAAGGGCCTTTAGGCGGAGCGGCGCTTACCGTGCTGATCAGTATTATTGCTGGTGCTGTTTCTGCGCTGGTGGGGACTTTGCTGGGGATCTGCCTGTTGATGTTCCGTGGCTGGGGTATGGCGCTGCTGACGGTGATTCTTGGCTTCTTTCGGGCCATTCCGGTACTGATGCTAATTTTCTGGGCTTATTTCTTACTGCCCATCGTATTTTCTGTCGATATTCCGGAAGTCACCACGGTGATTTGTTCGCTGGCGCTGATCTCTTCGGCTTATCTGGCTCACTCTGTTCACGCAGGCCTGACAGCGATAGGCCAGGGACAGTGGTATGCCGGGCTCTCTCTGGGGCTGGGTCGCTGGCAGGTATTGCGTTACATCATTTTACCCCAGGCGCTACGGATGATGACGCCCTCATTTATCAATCAATGGATCGCTATGATTAAAGACAGCTCTCTGGCTTACGTGATAGGGGTGGGGGAGTTAACCTTTCTGGCGATGCAGGTGAATAACCGCACGATGGTTTATCCGGCAGAAATTTTCCTGTTTATTGCTGCCATTTACTTTATCCTCTGTGTCTCGCTGGAGCTGTTAGCGTTTGCTGTACAACGGACAAGAAAAAACCCGATATGATTCGGGTTTCTCTTCAACCTCTTTATGGTTGGTAGCCATCTTGAGGTTGGTGCATTACAGTGTTTTCCTGACGAGTTGATGATATTCACTATTGCCAGAACATGCAAGAGGTTGTTCCTTCTAACTGCTGGCTTGCTCTCACTATTTCTGAGTTGTTACTTTTCTATATCTCATTTTTTCATGAGGTATCGCAAAACTTTACAAAGAAACGTGATTGTATCTAATTGTAATTGCGCAACTTTATGGGATGTTTATACTCCTGTCTGTCAGTTATTGTTTTGTTCTATGGTGTGCATTAAGGAATTCTGCCTGATGTAACGGGTGGTGCCGACAGAACCCTCACCCATGGAGCATTACAGTTTTTTCCTGACAAAACCGACCAATCCAGACAGGCAGCTTAAGGGTGGCTGGATTGAGTTTGCTCCTGCACCACAAGGAGAGAGGGATGAGCCAGATTATCGACTTCATTGTTGCTATTCTGAACTTCATTGTCGCATTATTGCGATTGATCAAGCGGCTTTTATAGCACTTGAAACCTACCTGAAGGGCATGGGATTACCTGTGCCCTTCTGATAAAGTTGCAAACCTCTTCAGGGTTACTGTATATTTAACCAGTAAACCTTGAGGCGGGTGAAGCGATGCGCAAAATCATTCATATCGATATGGACTGTTTTTTTGCCGCAGTGGAAATGCGTGATGATCCTGCGCTGCGTGGTATTCCATTGGCTGTCGGTGGCAGTGCAACAAAACGTGGGGTGATCTCCACCGCGAATTATCTGGCGCGGCAATATGGTGTTCACAGTGCCATGCCCACGGCACAGGCGCTCAAGCTTTGCCCGCACCTGCGTGTGATTGCTGGTCAGATGAATAAATATCGCGAGGTGGCACAACAGATACGGGCCATTTTCCAGCGTTATACCCCGCTTATCGAGCCCTTATCCCTGGATGAAGCCTATCTGGATGTCACTAATGCCTCTCACTGCTATGGTTCGGCGACGTTAATTGCTGAGCAGATACGTCGTGAAATCCGACAAGAACTGGCCCTGACGGCTTCAGCTGGTGTGGCGCCCATCAAGTTTCTTGCCAAAATTGCCTCAGATATTAATAAACCCGATGGACTGTATGTGATTACGCCTGCACAGGTGGCCTCTTTCCTGCCTGCCTTACCGCTGAGTAAGATACCGGGTGTGGGTAAAGTGACCGCTGTGCGCTTACAAGAGTTGGGACTCTCTACCTGCCAGGATGTGCAAAACAGCTCTCAGGCGCAGCTATTACAGCATTTTGGTAAGTTCGGCTATACACTCTGGCAACGTTGTCATGGCATTGATGACAGGGAAGTGTGTACCCATCGGGAACGAAAATCCCTGGGTGTGGAAACCACATTAAGTCAGGATATTCATCAATGGCAGGAGTGTGTCGCCATTATAGAGCAACTCTATGATGAACTGGAAAGACGGCTGCTGAAAAGTAAGGCTGACAAGCAGATTGCCCGTCAGGGGGTCAAACTGAAATTTGATGATTTCCAGCAAACTACCCAGGAGCATGTGTGGAGCGAGCTGGATAAAGAGGACCTGCTGCAAATCGCCTGGCAAGTGTGGCAGGAGAGACGAATGGGCCGGGGGGTGCGGCTGGTTGGCTTACAGGTGACCCTGGCTTCTCCCATGCAGGAGAAGCAGTTGGCATTCAGTTGGTTATAGCCCGCAGATAACGGCAGATCATTTCCCTTTAACAGGAATCTCACGCAGCACAGCAGTTAACAGTTTCCAGTATTGGTTAACACTGTCGATATGCACTTTTTCATCTGGTGAATGTGGATTGATGATGGTCGGCCCGATGGAGACCATATCCAGTTCGGGGTAGGGCCGTTTGATCAGACCACACTCCAGCCCGGCATGAATGACCATAATATCAGGCAACTTATTGAACAAGCGTTGATAGGTATCACGGACAATCTGCATAACTGATGAATGGACATCGGGTTGCCAGCCGGGGTAGCTGCCACTGTCAACCACTTCGGCGCCCGCCAGTCCGCCGAGAGAGCGCAGTGTCTCCACGATAGCTGTTTTACCACTTTCAAGGGTTGAGCGAACCAGAAAGCACAGGTTGGCAGAGGTTTTCTCCACGCTGACAATACCAAGGTTAAGGGAAGATTCTACAGTACCGGGCAGGGCATCTATCATGCGCACCACGCCGTGAGGAGAGGCATTGAGCAGATCGATCAGCGTCTGCTGGCTCTGCTCTGTCATGGCCTGACCATGACAGGCTTTGCTCTCCAGTTGCAGGCTGAGCGTCGGTTCAACTGCCGCCAGTTCACTTTTTAGTGTCTGCTCATAATGGAGCACTGCTTGCTGTAATTCGTCCACTTTGCTTGTGGGTAATGCAAAGGTGGTGAACACTTCGCGAGGAATTGCGTTGCGCATGTTCCCCCCCTGAAAATCCAGCAGGCGCAGTTGTAGCGCAGTGGCGTTACCGGCCAGAAAACGAGCCATCAGCTTGTTGGCATTACCTCTTCCTTTATGGATATCGCACCCGGAGTGGCCCCCTTTCAACCCTTTCAGGGTCAAGCGAGTGACGAAGTAACCCGCAGGAATGGCTTCTCTTTGCAGTGGCAACGTCATGGAGACATCGATGCCACCGGCGCAACCCATATAAACTTCACCTTCCTGTTCAGAATCGGTATTGATCAGGATGGAACTCTGTAACCAGCCCGGTTGTAGTCCAAAAGCGCCATCCATACCCGCCTCTTCGGTACTGGTCAGCAGCACTTCCAGCGGGCCATGTACCAGCGAATCATCTGCCAGTACAGCCAGGGCTGAAGCCATTCCAATCCCGTTATCAGCCCCCAGGGTGGTGCCTCTGGCTTTGACCCACTCGCCATCAATATAGGGTTGAATCGGATCTTTGCTAAAATCGTGTTGGGTATCGCTATTTTTTTGCGGCACCATATCCAGATGAGCCTGTAACACCACAGACTGGCGCTGTTCCATACCTGGTGTGGCGGGTTTACGGAGTAACAGATTGCCAACCGGATCGCGTTCCACA
>JBOFSC010000426.1:0-3034 GCA_051651345.1 Enterobacteriaceae bacterium | reverse complement strand
CACGTTTGCTCAATTTCTATATACAGTCGAACTTGCGGCGCCAGAGTGTGCTGGAACAGTTTCTTGGCCGCCCGGGAGAGCAGACCCCGTATGTGATCAGTATTGCCGGTAGTGTTGCTGTTGGAAAAAGTACCACAGCTCGGGTACTGCAGGCCCTGCTAAGTCGCTGGCCAGAACATCGTAAGGTGGATCTGGTGACAACAGATGGTTTTCTTTATCCCAACAATGTGTTGCGCCAACAGAATATGATGGATAAAAAGGGGTTTCCTCAATCCTACGATATGGCAAAACTGGTGCAATTTATGTCCGATGTGAAATCGGGGCAGCAACAAATTACGGCACCCGTTTATTCCCATCTGATTTATGATATCGTCCCGGACAGAGTACAGCAGATTGAAAAACTGGATATTCTTATTCTGGAAGGATTAAATGTTCTGCAAAGTGGGCAAGATTATCCTGATATGCAGATGCATGTTTTCGTCTCGGATTTTGTCGATTTCTCCATCTATGTCGATGCACCTGAAGAGCTGTTATTACACTGGTACGTCACCCGTTTCCTGAAGTTCCGCCAGGGTGCCTTTGCCGACCCCAATTCCTATTTTCATAATTATGCCCAACTCTCTGAGCAGGATGCGGTTCACACAGCCAAAAAGATATGGAATGATATCAACGGATTAAATCTACATGAAAATATATTGCCCACCCGGGAGCGGGCTAATCTGATTATGACCAAAGGGGCTAATCATGCCATCAAAGAAGTACAACTACGTAAATAGTCAGCTCTAACTTGCCGGACGGAGAGAGATCTCTCCACCGACAAAACGATGGATTTCACCCTCTTGCTCCAGCAGAAGTGCACCCAATTCATCAATACCCCGTGAAATACCATGGATAGTCTGCTCACCGATTAATAATTTCACTGGCTTATTTATAAAATTATCTAATTTATTCCACTGATCAATAAATGGTGCCAGCCCATGTTGTTCAAACTGCTCCATCGCGGAACGCAATGCCTTAATCAAATGGATTAATAATTGATTACGACCGACAGATTTCATCATTTGACGGGCATCAATATAAGGCGTTGCAACACGTTGTTCGGCCTGTTTGCCCAGAAAAAGATTCATTCCAACACCCACTACCAGGTTAACAATATCACCCATTTTACCGCTTAATTCGACGAGAATACCCGCCAGTTTACGATCTTTCACATAGATATCATTAGGCCATTTGACTCTGACATCAGGCATGCCCATTTGCTGCAAAACCTGAGCGACAACAACCCCAACCATCAGGCTAAGGCCACTGGCTGCAGCATGTCCCTGGGCAAACTGCCAGAACAGAGAAAAGCAAATATTACCACCAAATGGGGAATACCACTCCCTGCCTCTCCTGCCCCGGCCCGCATATTGATACTCAGCAATACACACATCGCCCGGTACGGCCTGAGTGGTTGGGTCAAGAAGATAACGGTTAGTGGAGTCAATCACAGGTTTCAGGATAACTTTACCGGGCTGTTCGGCAACTGCCTGCTGAATCAGTAAGCTATCAATCAACTCTATAGAGTTTTCCAGACAGTACCCTTTACCGGGGACCGATGAATACTCCAGACCCCATTTTTTCAAAGCCTGCATATGTTTGTTAATGCCTGCCCGAGTCATCTGCATCTGCTTGCCTAACTCTTCACCGGAATGAAACTGACCATCTGCAAGCAATGTAATCAGTTGTAACTGTAAATCATACTTTTTCATGAAAGGGCCTCAACAGCATCCACCTCACCAGCGGCGGCAATAAAACGCACTTCAGGTTCAAGCCAGACAGAAAATTGCTCAGCAACCCTCTTTCTGACATCCCGGGCCAGTGCCAGCACATCCTGTGGGCTGGCATCATGCTGATTAAGCAGTACCAGAGCCTGCTGCTGGTGCACTGCCGCGCCGCCTCTCTGATAGCCTTTCAACTGGCATCGATCAATCAACCAGCCTGCAGCCAGTTTGATCTGACCATCAGTTTGCGGGTAGTGTGGCATATTGGGATTGGCTATCAGTAACGTTTGCGCTTTATGAGCACTGACGGTGGGATTTTTAAAAAAGCTACCCGCATTACCTTTTATCGCCGGATCGGGCAGTTTTTGTGTACGAATTGAGCAAACATGCTCAAAAATAAGCTGAGCCGTTGGCGACTGCAATTGACGTAACTCCCCGTAGGTTAAAATCGCTGTCCATTGTTTGGGCAAACGAATACCGATATGCGTTATTGCGAACCCCTGGCGGTAATGATGTTTAAACACACTGTCGCGATAACCAAATTTGCATTCTGCTGCACTGAGCCTGATGAGCTGATTTTGTGACAAATCCAGCAGCTCTACATAGTCACAGATATCACAAAATTCAACACCATAAGCACCGATATTTTGTATTGGCGCTGCACCACAGCAACCAGGAATCAACGCCAAATTTTCAAGGCCTGGCATAGCATGATCAAGGGTAAAACAGACCAGTTCATGCCACTTTTCGCCTGCACCGACTCGCAGAAACCACGCATCGTTACTCTCTTGTAATTCGATACCTTTAATCTGATTGAGTACAACGACGCCTGTAAAATCTTCCATGAAGAGTACATTACTGCCTTCTCCCAACAACTGCAGTGGCATTTTGTGCCTGGCACTCTTTATAGCGATCTCTGCCAGTGCTTCCACGCTGGTTACCACAGCCAGCTCACGGCATCTGACCGGCAGATGGAAAGTATGTTTGTCCTTCAGACTTACCCATTGATTTGCCATAACTTGTAGCAGCTCGTAATGATATTGATTGGAGGCAGTATATCAGATTTAAGGAGTCAGATTTTAGGGTTGAGTAAAAACACAAAAGGCGGACTTTTCAGCCCGCCTTTTGTTTTTCTCTGTTCTGCTTTTTGAATTGCTGACGATTCCCTACTCTCACATGGGGAGACCCCACACTACCATCGGCGCTACGGCGTTTCACGACTGAGTTCGGCATGGGGTCAGGTGGGACCACCGCGCTGTCGTCGTCAGCAA
>JBOFSC010000425.1:0-5419 GCA_051651345.1 Enterobacteriaceae bacterium | reverse complement strand
TTTGCGACTCATGGTCAACGAGCTCATCCCAGGCGAGATCAGAAAAGTATGTTGCTATCGTTAGGTCTTAGTATTTACCCTGTAATGAATTAAAGGTACATCAATGTGTTATGAGCTTAAGTACCTACATATGATAACGGCATTGGTTATCACTATAGGTTAGGACAGGTGTCAGTTTGTTGATTCAGCCTTTTTTATTAACCTCCGCAACCCTCTCCCGGCCCTGACGGGCCACCCTCTCCCACTTGTGGGAGAGGGGAAAACCCTAATCACACTGCACTTTAATCGCCAGACCACCCCGTGATGTTTCCCGATACTTGGCATTCATGTCTTTGCCGGTTTCATACATAGTCTCTATCACTTTATCCAGTGAGACGCGGGCGTCGCTGGTACGGCGCATAGCCATACGCGAGGCATTGATGGCCTTGACCGCGCCAATGGCATTACGCTCTATACAGGGCACCTGTACCTGGCCTGCAACCGGGTCACAGGTCAATCCCAGGTTGTGTTCCATCCCAATTTCAGCCGCCACACACACCGTTTCCGGGCTGCCCCCCAGCAGTTCGGCCAGACCCGCTGCCGCCATAGAGCAGGCCACACCCACTTCCCCCTGGCAGCCCACTTCAGCACCGGAGATGGAGGCATTCATCTTATAGAGGATACCGATAGCGCCGGAGGCCAGAAAATAGCGCAGGCAACTCTCACTATCCACAGGGGCGACAAACTTGTCATAGTAGGCCAGTACTGCGGGCACGATGCCACAGGCACCATTAGTTGGCGCAGTAACGACACGGCCACCGGCCGCATTTTCTTCATTGACGGCCAGGGCAAACAAATTGACCCAATCCATGGCATTCATGGGATCTTTGCTCAGACCCTCGCTGGAAAGCAACATCCGATGCAAAGGTGCAGCACGACGAGGCACCCGCAGCGGGCCAGGTAACACACCTTCTGTCGACATACCGCGCTGAATACAGGCCTGCATGGTTTGCCAAATCTCGGCAAAGTACTGTTCCACCTCTTTTTTACTGTGCCAGGTCAATTCGTTTTGCA
Source organism: Enterobacteriaceae bacterium (assembly GCA_051651345.1). GTDB lineage: Bacteria > Pseudomonadota > Gammaproteobacteria > Enterobacterales > JBOFSC01 > JBOFSC01. Next base: position 4,366 of record JBOFSC010000425.1, on the reverse strand, counting down.
TCACCAGGGCGGAGATGGATAAGCCGCTGTTGTGGCACAGGTCGAGCAGTTCCGCTGCGGAGCGGAAAGGATAGGCAACGGGCGCGGTATCTTCTTTACTTTGACCAAACTGCTCCTGCTCAACGATAAATCCTCCGCCGATGGAGTAGTAGGTCTTGCTCAGCACACTCTGTCCATTGGCATCATACGCGGTCAGAACCAGACCGTTTTCATGCAATGGCAGATTGTCGTTGTGAAAACGCAGGCTCTCAGGGGGAAAATCTACCTCTTGCTGACCGTTAGCCAGGGACAGGCGCTGCTGTTGCTCCACTTGTTGAATAAAGGCAGGGATAGTGTCGATATCGACGCTATCGGGTTGCTGACCCGCCAGGCCCAGAATAATAGCGATATCGGTATGGTGCCCTTTACCGGTCAGTGCAAGAGAACCATAGATATCCACCACCACCCGTGAGACGGCAGAGAGCAACTCTTGCTGTACCAGCAGGGAGACGAAAGCTTTACCTGCTTTCATCGGCCCCACGGTGTGCGAGCTGGAGGGACCAATGCCAATCTTGAACATATCAAAAACTGTAATCACGACACATATTCTCCAATAAGGGATACAGCAAGGCCTGTTTCATCAGAAACAGGCTTTACAGCAAATGCTATTGTATCAGCGGATCAGGGTATACAGAATGGCTGAAATAGAAATCAATCCCATTACTGTAACAAACACGTTGCTGAATTTCCCGCTATATTTGCGCATGGCCGGTACTTTATGAATAGCATACATGGGCATGATAAACAGGATCATGGCAATCACCGGTCCACCAAGGGATTCAATCATTCCGAGAATGCTGGGATTGGCCGTGGCAACCCACCACAGGGTCAGCAGAAAGAACACCGCGATACCGATACTAATGACTTTATTATTGACCGGACGACCGGAGCTGCGCAACATTTTAACAATCAGACCATGCAGTCCTTCTCTGGCCCCCAGGTAGTGACCGAAGAACGAAGTTGAGATCGCCAGGAAGGCAATCAGCGGCCCAAAATAAGAGATATAGGGGTTGTCAAATTTATTGGCCAGATAGGAGAGAATTGAGATATTTTGTTGCCTGGCGGCTAACAGATCTTCCGGCTTAAGGCTGAGTACGCAACTGAACACAAGCAGCATGACGAAGAACAACAGCAGTGTCGCCGTATATTTCAGCGTGCGGCTGGATTCTGGTTCCGCGTTAGCACCATATTCCCTTTGCTGTGACAGGGCAAAAGAGGAGATCGCCGGAGAGTGGTTAAAAGAGAAAACCAGTACCGGAATCGTCAACCACAATGTCATGCTGAAATCCCAGGCGCTGGGAATATAAGAGAGCGTGGAGAAATTCCACTCAGGGATCAGATAGAGAGAGAGAACCAGCAAAATCGCCGCCAGGGGATAGACCAGCTACTCTGTGGCCTTCAACATAATCTTCTCACCCGCCAGCATCACAGCCATCATCACGACGATTAACAGCAGTGACAGAATGCTGCGATGGGGAGGGGTTACCTCTAACTGATTGACCATAAAGGAGTCCACCGTATTGGTAATACTGACACCATAGATCAACAGAATGGGATAAATAGCAAAGAAGTAGAGCAGGGTAATCATTTTACCTGCAGTGGGGCCAAAAAACTCCTCCACCACGTCGGTGACATCACTGCCGGGTTTGGACGAGGCGAGAACGAAACGGCACAATCCCCGGTGTGCCAGCCAGGTCATCGGGCCGACGATAACCGTAATGACCAGCAGAGGCCAGAAGCCCCCCATACCCGCATTGATGGGCAGAAAGAGAATTCCGGCACCGACGGCGGTACCAAAAAGCCCCAGAACCCATGAAGTATCAAATGCCGACCACTTACTGACATTGCCAGACCTGGCAGGTTGTAGAACTTTTTCTTGAGTTTCCATATTACTTCCATATTCATTGACGACATAAAAATAATTTGTTTGCTAAAAATTAATCTAAGCAAGGTGGCTATTCTCGGATAATTTTTGTGTGTTTAAAAGAATTATTATCTATAAAAAGCTTAGAAAGGAGGATTTGTGAGTGGTATCACACAGGATAAAGAGATTAAATAACAAGTTTTCTATATTCACCGCCCTGAAAGACAACGGGGATATTAACTCTTGCCAACATTAATTTTTGCTAACAACCTGATGGGCGAGGCGATACATTATCAGGGCGGTCAGGCCCCAGATCAGTTCTGGTTGATGTCGGCAAAAGTAAACCTGATGTGCCTTGTTGGCTCGCGTGATGGTCCAGGTGGCATAAAAATCGAGATCGACCACCTGTTGCAGAGGCACGATAAGCAGATCGCTGACCTCATCCTGATTGAGGACTAAAGGCAGATCGGGCGGGATCAGTCCGACGACAGGCGTTACCTGAAAGCCACTGCTGCTGCGCATGGCTGGCAGATGGCCGATAATCTGTACCTGTTGTGCGGGCAGGCCGATTTCCTCATTGGCTTCCCGCAATGCGGTGGCGTTGAGATCCTGGTCTTGCGGTTCGGTCATGCCTCCGGGAAAAGCGATTTGTCCCGGATGCAGGGAGAGATGCGAGGCGCGGCGGGTCAGAAGCAGGGAAGGGGTGTCAGCACAGATAATGGGCAATAGCACCGATGCGGCCCGTCCTCCATTGACGGGCGTCACAGACGGCGGCTGGCAAAGCAGGAAACGACTAATAAAGGTATCTAGCGTCACGCCAATGACTCCCTGTTAAATTCACCCAGCAGAGGCAAAATACGGGCCAGTTTATCCTGGATCTCCTGATACTCCTCTGCCACCTGACTATCGGCCACAATAGCTCCTCCGGCCCAACAGTAGAGCATCCCCTCGCTGGCTAATACGGTTCGGATCGCAATATTGAGATCCATTGTAGCGCAACAGCTGATATAGCCGATGCTGCCACAATAGACAGACCGTCTTTGTGGTTCCAGCTCTTCAATAATTTCCATGGCGCGAATTTTCGGTGCGCCGGTGATAGAGCCGCCAGGAAAACAGGCGCGCAAAAGGTCAGCAGGGGATTTATCGGCCAGCAGACGGGCGGTAATGGTACTGACCATCTGATGAACCGCAGGGAAAGATTCAATCGCGAACAGCTCGGTCACCTGAACTGTACCCACTTCTGCAACCTGGCCCACATCGTTACGCATCAGATCGACAATCATCAGGTTTTCCGCCTGTGCTTTGGGGCTGGCACGTAACTGGCTGGCCAGCGCCTGATCCTCCTGCGGATTTTGCCCCCGAGGTGCCGTGCCTTTGATGGGACGGGTTTCGATATTGCCATTATGCAGTCGGATAAAACGTTCAGGAGAGATACTCAATACTGCCTGCTCCGGCAGACGCAGAAAGGCGGAGAAGGGCGCTTTATTAGCCCGATTCAACTCTGTGAAGAGTGCCCACTCATCTCCCTGATAAGGGGCCTGAAAACGTTGGGTCAAATTAATTTCATAGCAATCACCGGCATGGAGATAATCCTGAATCGCGTTAAACTGACGGCAATACTCCGGGTAGTCGATGGTACTGCGCCAGGGGGCGAGCAGGCTGGCGGGTTCAGCCGGGCTCTGCCGGTGACTTTGTTGCTCCAGCCAGGCTTTGCGTTGCTTAAGATCCCCGTGGCTTAACAGTGTCAGCGTACGTTGCTGGTGATCTGCGATCAGCGCCCAGTCATAGATACCCACGGCCATCTCGGGATAATCGATGTCCTGCTGCGCCAGGGTAGGAAGGTGTTCGAAACGACGTCCAAGATCATAGCTAAAGCTACCAACAGCGCCTCCCTGAAAAGGCAGGCTCTCATCACGGTCTATCTGAGGCAGGTGCTGGCTCAGTCGCTGTTGTAGCAGCGCCAGGGGATCATCTTGTGAATGTCTGTATTCAGTTCCAGTGCGAATTTCTGTGGTGTCACCGCGGGTGAGCAGAGTGGCTACAGGGTCGGCGACCAGGATATCAAAACGGCTGTGTTGGTGCTGCGCGTCCCCTGAGTGCAGCATCATAGCCCAGGGTAGGTGGGCGATGGGGGCAAACCACTCAGACAGGGCATTTCTGGTATAAGGTAATAATTGCGTAGCAGGTCGCGCTAATTTAGATTGACTCATATTTACAACCCAATGTAGTAATTATTCATACTATCCTTTCTAAAAGTCCTGCTAGCTTAAACCAAGCTTGCGACACTTACCGCAAAATTTTTCTGTTGCTGCCGCTGCAGAGGTTCACAAACAACAAATTTTGTTGCTATGCGCGTTTAAATTGTGCGGGTTAGTACGCTGTTTTATGTTACACTCATTCTGTTGCCGTGGGTTTTTCGCCATGGCAATTCCGTTTTATACTTAACGGAAAGTAGATTAATCT
>JBOFSC010000424.1:0-11077 GCA_051651345.1 Enterobacteriaceae bacterium | reverse complement strand
AATTGTTGAGCGCTTTGGAGGAGCAACCCTGGTCAGAGCGATGCCCCTGACCGGACGGACGCATCAAATTCGGGTGCATACGCAATATACACAGCATCCCATTGCATTTGATTCACGTTATGGTAATAAAGAGTTTGACAGCAAAATGGCAGAGACCGGTCTGAACCGACTTTTTCTCCATGCTGAGCGGCTCAGTTTTACGCACCCGCACGATGGCAAAGCCATGCGCATTGAGGCTCCGCTGGATTCTATGCTGCAATACTGCCTGGGTGAATTACGAAAAAATAAAAAACAGTGAGAGGAGGAGGAAAAATGCAGATAACAATCTCTTTTTCCTTTGACTCTGTATCATTACACAGTTAATATGCGCGCCCTATGCAACAGGTAAAATTACCCTTGACCATCGATATCACGCGCTCCGCTCAAAAGCGAGACAGCTTTGAGGGGGGATACGCTCGTGAGCAGTTAACCCGGCTCGCTGAATCGGTGGTTTCTGTAAACAGTGATATTAACGCTCAGCTCTCCTGCTATCTTGATGAGCAGGGATTGGCTGTGGTTGAGGGGTGGGCGGAGACGGAAGTTTCTCTCTCCTGCCAGCGGTGTGATAAACCGTTTACCTGGCCTGTGCATGTGGAATTTTGTGTCAGCCCGATCCGTAATCCGGAGCAGGCGGATGCATTACCGGAACACTATGATTCCGTTGAAGTGGATCCCTTTGGTAAAAGTGATCTGCTGGGATTAATAGAGGATGAGATCATCCTGTCGTTACCGATAGTTCCGCGACATCAAATTGAACACTGTGAAGTGTCCGACACGGAGAGGGTATTTGGCACGTTGCCGGAAACGGAACAAAAACCAAATCCCTTTACCGTATTAGCCAGCTTAAAGCAAAAGCATAAGTCATGAGGAGTCAGGTCAATGGCCGTACAACAGAATAAACCATCTCGTTCCACACGTGGTATGCGTCGCTCTCACGATGCGCTGACCACCACCACTCTGTCAGTAGATAAGACGACAGGTGAAACCCACCGCCGTCACCATATCACTGAAGATGGTTACTACCGTGGCCGCAAGGTCATTGCTAAGGCTAATTAACCGGAGCGGGTTTGACACGTCTGACCCTGGCGTTGGATGTTATGAGCGGGGACCACGGTCCCTGCGTGACAGTGCCTGCTGCACTGCAGGCACTGGAGTCTTATCGCCAGCTTGAACTGCTGCTTATCGGCCAGCCAGAGGCTATTGCTCCCTGGTTGCAAGAGGTGGCCCCCTCACTGTTACAACGTATCACCCTTATTCCTGCACTGACCGTCGTTGCCAATGATGTGAAACCTTCACAGGGCATTCGCAACAGTCGGGGTACCTCTATGCGTATTGCACTGGAGCAGGTGAAGTCAGGCCAGGCCGCAGGCTGCGTCAGCGCCGGTAATACCGGCGTGTTGATGGGGCTGTCTAAGTTGATGCTCAAACCCTTGCCTGGGATTGAGCGTCCTGCACTGGCAACGGTAGTGCCCAATCCTCAGGGAGGAAAGACCCTGGTGTTGGATTTGGGTGCCAACGTCGCGTGCAGCAGTACCATGTTGGTACAGTTTGCGGTAATGGGGGCGGTGATGGCGGAAGAGATTCTGCAGATGGCGAAACCCCGAATCGGCTTGCTGAATATCGGTGCCGAAGAGAATAAAGGGGTGGAGTCTATTCGTGATGCCGCTTCTGTGCTGAAAGCGATACCGGCGCTCAATTATATCGGTTATGTGGAAGGGGATCAGTTGCTGACAGGTAAAACGGATGTGCTGGTCTGTGACGGCTTTGCCGGTAATGTCCTGTTAAAGACCCTGGAAGGAGCCTCGAGGCAATTTATTCAGGTACTAAAATCTCTGTCGGATCGGACTCAGACAGGGTGGTTATCGCGTTTCGCAGCGAAGATATTACAAAAAAATCTGCGCACGCAGCTTAGCTATTTTGACCCTGATCAGTATAATGGCGCTGCTCTGTTGGGTTTACCGGGCGTTGTTATCAAGAGTCATGGCGCTGCTAATCGCAACGCTTTTGCCGCCGCTATAGAGCAGGCATTACAGACGATAGAACGCAGGGTTCCTGGACGTATCGCTTCCCGCCTTGAGGCGGTTTTACTCAAAAGTGACTGATAATATGTATACACGAATTCTTGGTACAGGAAGTTATCTGCCTGCAGCGGTGCGTACCAATGCAGATTTAGAGCGGATGGTTGATACCTCTGACGAGTGGATTGTTTCCCGAACGGGGATTCATGAGCGGCGCATTGCCAATTCCGATGAGACAGTTGAGTTTATGGGATATCAGGCCGCACTGCAGGCTATTGCGGCTGCGGGTATTGATAAAGAGCAAATTGGGCTGATTATCGTGGCAACCACCACGGGCACCCATGCTTTTCCCAGCGCTGCCTGCGAAATACAAAGATATCTTGATCTGAAAGGAATGCCTGCATTTGATGTGTCGGCAGCCTGTTCTGGTTTCCTTTTTGCCCTCAGTGTCGCAGACCAATATATTAAAACCGGTGCGGTTAAACATGCACTGGTGATTGGGGCAGATACACTGTCCCATACCCTGGATGAAGAGGATCGCAGAACCGTTATTCTGTTCGGTGATGCGGCCGGTGCCGTGGTGCTTGGCGCTTCTGACAAGCCCGGAATTCTCTCTACCCACCTGCATGCCAATGGTGAATTTGGTCATCTGCTGACTCTGCCTTTTGCCAGCCGCCATCAGTGCGCTGATGCACACTGGTTGACGATGGAAGGCAATGAAGTCTTTAAAGTGGCGGTAACCGAACTGGCCCATATCGTTGATGAAGCCTTAAATGCCAACGGTCTCTCCCACAACGATCTGGACTGGCTGATTCCCCATCAGGCTAACCTGCGCATTATCAGTGCCACGGCAAGAAAACTGAAGATGAGTATGGAAAAAGTGGTGGTCACCCTGGACAGACATGGTAATACCTCAGCAGCCTCCGTGCCTGCGGCGTTGGATGAAGCCATTCGAGATGGGCGTATCCAGCGTGGACAGCTTTTACTGCTGGAAGCTTTTGGTGGTGGCTTTACCTGGGGTGCAGCCCTGCTGTGGTATTGAGGAGCGGAACATGAGTAACAAATTTGCGATGATTTTTCCCGGCCAGGGTTCACAGACACCAGGTATGTTATCTTCTCTGGCTGCTGCCTTCCCGGTAGTGACGGAGACCTTTGCCGAGGCGTCACAGGCTCTGGGTTATGACCTGTGGCAACTGGTACAAGAGGGTCCTGCCGAAGAGTTGAACAAAACCTGGCATACCCAGCCAGCCCTGTTAACCGCCTCTGTGGCTATCTGGCGTCTCTGGCAGCAACAGGGCGGCGCAGAGCCCGCAATGATGGCGGGGCACAGCCTTGGCGAATATTCGGCTCTGGTGTGCGCTTCAGTGTTGTCACTGAGTGATGCGGTAAAACTGGTGGCGTTACGGGGCAAACTGATGCAGGAAGCCGTGCCAGAAGGGACGGGGGCCATGTATGCCATTATTGGTTTGTCTAATGATAAAATTGAAGCCGTGTGCCGCGATATGGCGCAAGGTTCTGTTGTGGCGCCGGTCAATTTTAACTCTCCCGGTCAGGTAGTGATCGCGGGTGAGCGCGCTGCGGTGGAAAGGGCGGCCAGCGCCTGTAAAGAGGCGGGGGCTAAGCGAGCTTTACCTTTGCCGGTGAGCGTTCCTTCCCATTGTGCTCTGATGCAGCCAGCAGCAGAGAAGCTGCAACTGGCTCTGGAGGCCATTACACTGCACGCACCGAAGATTCCTGTGCTCAATAATGTGGATGTACAGAGTGTCAGCGAGGCGGAGGCTATCCGCAGTGCCCTGGTACGGCAACTTTATAGTCCCGTGCGTTGGTCAGAAACCATCGAGGCACTTGCGGCGCAGGGTATCACACACTTTATTGAAGCAGGGCCAGGCAAGGTGCTGACCGGTCTTAATAAACGAATAGTTGACTCAGTGTCAGCCATGGCGGTCAATGATCCTGACAGCCTGGCGACGGCATTAGCACTGTAACCATCAGGGGTATCAAAGATGTTTAATGGAGAAATAGCCTTAGTGACGGGTGCCAGCCGGGGTATTGGGCGCGCAATTGCGGAAATGCTGGCAGAACGCGGCGCTTTTGTTATCGGTACCGCCACCACAGATAAAGGTGCGGAGGCCATCTCAGGCTATCTGGGAGAGCGTGGACGGGGCATGACACTCAATGTCACCGATACCGCTGCGCTGGAACAGATGCTGGCTACGATCAGCAAAGAGATTGGCGATATCGCCATTTTAGTGAATAATGCCGGTATTACTCGCGATAACCTGCTGATGCGGATGAAAGAAAATGAGTGGCATGAGGTGATCGACACCAACCTCAACTCACTGTTTTATCTCTCACGTGCAGTAATTCGTGGGATGATGAAGAAACGCTATGGTAGAATAATCAGTATTGGTTCCGTGGTGGCCTCAATGGGCAATGCGGGACAGACAAACTATGCAGCAGCCAAAGCGGCTCTGGCCGGTTTCAGTAAATCTCTTGCACGTGAAGTGGCGTCAAGGGGAATTACTGTCAATGTGATAGCGCCCGGATTTATTGCAACGGATATGACGCAGGCATTGACAGAAGAACAACAGACAGGCATTTTGTCGCAGGTTCCGGCTAATCGTCTGGGAGATGCGAAAGAAATAGCCAGTGCTGTGGCTTTCCTGGCCTCTGGCGAGGCAGGCTACATCACCGGCGAAACATTACATGTCAATGGCGGCATGTATATGCTATAGGCCGGGTGCAGTGAACAACTCGTGCTGAAGCATGGAGCAAGAGCAATCACATGATTGAACTGGCTCCGGAGTCATTCGCCGTCATGCGGCATATGACAGGGGATAAGTTTACCCTGATTGTTGAGTTGTAACGTTGAGTTGTAACTTTTTCAACATTCTATACACTACGAAAACCATCGCGAAAGCGAGTTTTGATAGGAAATTTAATAGTATGAGCACTATCGAAGAACGCGTTAAGAAAATCATTGTGGAACAACTTGGAGTTAAAGAAGAAGAAGTGCAGAACGCAGCTTCTTTTGTCGATGATCTGGGTGCTGATTCTCTTGACACCGTTGAACTGGTCATGGCACTGGAAGAAGAGTTTGATACTGAAATTCCCGATGAGGAAGCTGAAAAAATCACAACGGTTCAGGCCGCGATTGATTATATTACAGCCGCAAGTCAGTAATCATACATATCAATACCCTGAGTAACCTATAAATCGTCTTTTGAGTTGCAGCGCTCCTGCTGCAACTTGAAAGACGAAGGGTGCTGATTTCCTAACCCCTCCCTGGAGGATATGCGTGTCTAAGCGTCGAGTAGTTGTTACTGGACTTGGCATGTTGTCTCCTGTCGGCAATACAGTTGAGTCATCCTGGAAGGCTCTCCTTGCCGGTCAGAGCGGCATCAGCCTGATCGACCATTTCGATACAAGTGCCTATGCAACGCGTTTTGCAGGCCTGGTAAAAAATTTCAACATTGAAGAGTTCATTTCGCGCAAAGAAGCGCGCAAGATGGATCTTTTTATTCAATACGGTTTAGTGGCTGGCATCCAGGCTATGCAGGATGCCGGGCTGCAGGTAACTGAGCAAAATAGTGCCCGTATCGGTGCGGCTATCGGTTCAGGCATCGGTGGTCTTGGCCTGATAGAAGAGAACCACTCGGCTCTGTTACGGGGCGGTCCGCGCAAAATGAGTCCCTTCTTTGTGCCGTCGACCATCGTCAATATGATTGCGGGTCATCTTTCCATCTATTACCGTTTTCATGGTCCTTCCATTGCGGTGTCCACGGCCTGTACCACAGGTGTGCATAATATTGGCCTCGCCGCCAGAATGATCGCCATGGGCGATGCAGATGCAATGCTGGCCGGTGGTGCTGAGAAAGGCAGTACGCCCCTTGGATTAAGCGGTTTTGGCGCAGCACGGGCGCTCTCTACCCGTAATGATGACCCACAGGGTGCAAGTCGTCCCTGGGATCGCGATCGCGATGGCTTTGTCCTGGGCGATGGTGCGGGCATCATGGTGCTGGAGGAGTATGAACATGCTCTTAAGCGCGGCGCCAAAATATATGCAGAAGTGGTGGGTTTTGGTATGAGCAGCGATGCTTACCATATGACTTCGCCACCGGAAGATGGCACCGGAGCAGCCATTGCCATGAGCAATGCACTGCGTGATGCCGGTATCGATGCTCAGCAGGTGGGTTATATCAACGCCCACGGCACATCGACCCCGGCCGGGGACTTAGCCGAGATTCGCGGTATCAAACAGGTTTTTGCCGATCATGCCCGGCAGATCCCGGTCAGCTCGACAAAATCGATGACAGGACATCTGTTAGGTGCTGCGGGTGCGGTGGAGTCGATCTTCTGTGTCCTCGCCCTGCGCGATGGGATGCTGCCACCGACCATCAATTTGCAAAACCCGGATGAGGGATGCGATCTTGACTTTGTCCCCCATAAGGCACGTCAAGGTCAGGATCTGCAATATACCCTCTGTAACTCCTTTGGTTTCGGTGGAACCAACGGTTCGCTGATTTTCCGCAAACTGTAATCACCTCCCTCTCCTTAACACGGAGAGGGGATCACTACCTGGTGGAGGTGTCATGTTCTGGGTCAATGGACAACCGGCTGAACGGCTCCCTCTCACTGATCGCAGCATTCACTATGGCGATGGCTGTTTTACTACTGCCAGAGTGTTGGCGGGTTCTGTTCTGTTGCTGGAGCAGCATCTGCAGCGCCTGCAAAACAATGCCGCCGCCCTCTATATCAGCGATATTCCCTGGCCTTTACTGCGCGAAGAGATAGCGCAAGTTGCCCGACAAGCTGGTGAAGGGGTTGTCAAGGTGATCCTGACCCGGGGTTCTTCAGGACGGGGTTACGCTATCGATCCCACAACAGTACCTAATCGTATTATTTCTGTCGCCTCTTATCCGCAATACTATCCCCTCTGGCGTGAGCAGGGTATCAGCCTGCAACTGAGTCCGGTGCGACTGGGCATCAATCCCCACCTTGCCGGGATTAAGCATCTCAACCGTCTTGAGCAGGTGCTGATTCGCCATTCTCTGTCCGAGGATGTGCAGGATGCGGTGGTGATGGACAGTGAAGGGATGTTGGTTGAGTGCTGTGCGGCGAATCTGTTCTGGCGTAAGCAAGAGACTATTTATACCCCTTTGCTCGACAGGGCCGGGGTGAAAGGAATTATGCGACAGCATATTATCAACCAACTGTCACAACTCTCGCTGCCAGTACAGGAAGTGCGCGCCCCGGTGGATGTCCTGGCCAGCGCCGATGAGGTTTGGATTTGTAATTCACTGATGCCTCTGTTACCGGTTCGACAAATCGCAACATGGCGCTATGATAACCATCAACTCTTCGATACTCTTTTACCCTTGTGTTGTCAGGTATAAAAGTTCTCCGGTATAGAAAAGCATTCAAGTATGAAAAAGAAGTTACTTATCGCCACCATCGTGTTACTCATTCTGTTGTTGATGGCAGGAGGAGTATGGCGCCAGATAAAAATGGAGGGAGACCGGCGGCTGTTGATTCAGCAGGAGACCCTGTTTACCCTGGCTGCCGGAACCACCCAGATGGAACTGGCGCGGCAGCTGGAACAGCAGAAATTGCTCGATAATACCTTCTGGTTGCCACTGTTGACCCGAATCGAGCCGGAGCTGGGCAAACTTAAGGCCGGAACCTATCGCTTAACCCCCGGAATGACCCTGCGCCAGTTTTTACTGCTGCTGCACAGCGGCAAAGAGGAGCAGTTTAGCATCCGTTTTATTGAAGGTTCCCGATTAGAGGAGTGGCTGGCTGAGTTGGCTGCCGCCCCTTATTTGCGCCATGATCTGCAGGGGCAGAGTGTGCAGCAGATCGCCGCCAAACTGAATGAGGGCAAACTGGACTATGCCGAAGGCTGGCTCTATCCGGATACCTATTTCTATACTGCAGGCACCCGGGAAGAGGTGATTTTACAGCGGGCCCATAAGCGTATGCGCACCGTGCTGGATACTATCTGGCGTGAGCGGGCTGCTGATTTACCCTATCGTACCCCTCAGGATCTACTGATTATGGCTTCCATTATTGAAAAAGAGACGGGTGTCGCCGATGAGCGCAACAAGGTGGCGTCGGTCTTTATCAACCGGTTACGCTTAGGGATGCGCCTGCAAACGGACCCTACGGTGATTTACGGCCTGGGAGCTGACTATAAAGGTACCCTGAGTCGCAAGGATCTGCAAAGCGAAACCCCCTATAATACTTATGTCCATGAAGGTTTACCGCCAACGCCGATTGCGATGCCGGGTAAGGCCTCTCTGCTGGCGGCGGCACATCCTGCCAGCACGGACTATCTTTATTTTGTCGCTGATGGACAGGGCGGACACACTTTTTCCACCAATCTGAACAGCCATAATCAGGCGGTTCGCCACTATATCAATACGCTGAGGCAAAAGAGTGAGCAGTAAATTTATTGTCATCGAGGGACTTGAGGGGGCGGGTAAAACCACAGCACGGGAAACGGTAGTCGCTGAACTCAATGCTCATGGCATCACCGATATTGTCTTTACCCGTGAGCCGGGAGGAACACCGCTGGCGGAGAAGTTACGCCAACTGGTCAAGCAAGAGCACCGCGAAGAGAAGGTGACGGATAAGACAGAGTTACTGTTGATGTATGCTGCCCGCAGTCAGCTTGTGGAAAATGTGATTAAACCCGCGCTGGCCAGGGGCAGTTGGGTGGTCGGGGATCGTCACGACCTCTCCTCACAGGCTTATCAGGGGGGAGGGCGGGCTATCGATCATCAGTTGCTGACCCTGCTGCGACAACTGGTACTGGGTGACTTTGCCCCGGATTTTACCCTCTATCTGGATCTGCCTCCGGAAGTGGGGTTACAGCGGGTACGTCAGCGCGGCGAGATGGACCGTATTGAGCAAGAATCCCTTGAGTTTTTTGCCCGCATCCGTCAACGTTATCAGCAACTGGCACAAAGTGACGATACCATCGTCACCATTGATGCCAGCCAACCCCTGCCTCAGGTCAGCGCGGATATTCATCAGGCCATGCAGCACTGGCTGACCGGACTCACAGAGAACCCATAATATGCAATGGTATTCCTGGTTAACCGCCCCTTATCGTAGCCTGATCGCACAGTATCAACAGAATCGCGGTCATCATGCCCTGTTACTGCATGCTGAGCAGGGCCTGGGGGCGGAACAGCTTGTCATGGCTACAGGCCGTTGGCTGCTGTGTCAGCGTAAACAGGGGGAACGCATCTGTCGCGAGTGCCACAGCTGTCAGTTGATGCAGGCGGGAACCCATCCCGACTGGCACGTTCTGGCGGTAGAGGAGGGCAAAAGCCAACTGAGCGTTGAGCAGATACGTGAACTGACTGGCCGCCTGACAACCCATTCCCATCAGGGCGGCGCTAAAGTGATCTGGATTTGCGCCGCAGAAAGCCTGTCAGTGGCTGCCGCTAACGCCTTGCTAAAAACTCTGGAAGAGCCGCCGGGCCATACTTATTTTATTCTCTCCTGTCAGCAACCGGCACAACTGCCTGCGACACTCCGTAGCCGCTGTCTCTACACCCATTTGCCCGTTCCCTCAGAAGAGTATGCCGCGCAGTGGCTGGCCCAGCAGGTAAATGCACAGCATGTGCAGTGCCTGACTGCCCTGCGTCTGTGTGGTGGAGCACCGCTGGCGGCGTTAAAGCTGATGCAGGAACCGGGAAAATCTACCCGTGAGGCCCTGTGTACAACCCTGCAAAATGCGCTGAACAGACAGGAGTGGCTTCTGCTGTTGCCACAATTACAGCAAGGCGCTGTCGCAGATAATCTGCACTGGCTGGCTGCATTATTTCTCGATGCCGCAAAATGGCATGCCCATGCGCAATCTTCGATCAGTCATCAGGATGTGCTACCTCTGGTGGCCCAACTGGCCGCTTGCGGCCCCATGGCGCTGTGGCAACGCATGGCTCAGGAGTGCTGGCACTGTCGCCAACAATTGTTGACCACCACCGGACTTAACAGTGAACTGATGCTGGCAGACTGCCTCTGCCGCTGGCAAAAATATCTGCTGCCCGCCGTCACTTATTGATAGCTGACGTGATATCCGAATGGATAGAGGAGGCTGCCTGTCTGGTTATATATCGCCACAGGTAACCGTCCCTGTGGTGAGAAAAACAGTTTTTGTGCCGAAGGGTGAGTAAACAGACTGCGAATCCCTGCACGCAGGTTGGCCTCCAGTGGGTTTCTACGCAATAGCAGATCCTGATCAAACCCGGTCACGCCATAAATGGCGATATTGGCTTTCACCCCCTGTAGTCTGGCGATATCGTAGGGCGTATCGCCACTGATCACAACCACATGACGTTGTAAACGATGGGCCAAATCGATCACCTGTTGCGCAGCGCTATTGCTTCGCTGCAGATTGTAGGTCAGCATCACAACTAAATCGTTTTTGATAATCTGATTAGGTAAATTGTCAGGTAGGCTATCGCCATTTAACTCAAAGTTGACACTCTCGGTGCTCAGTTGCAGCGACAGTTGCCGACTGATTTGCTGAAGTTCATCCGCCATGATCTGGTTACGCTTCCCTGTATCGGAGAGGAGCAACAGATGCTGACCCTGTTGCAGAGGCCATGGCAACACACCCTCATTGACTATCAAGGTAACCGCTTTTTCAGCGATTTCACGCTCCAGCGCATGATGTTCTGCTGAACCCACTATCCTCTGTGCAGTGGCCAGCGAGACAGCGGGAGGGGCAGTCATGGCTCGGGAAAGTTTAAGGGTGATCACCCGTAGCGCTGCATCATGAATGCGCTGTGCCAGTTGAGGATTGTTGTTTGCACGCTGTACCAGTAAGTCAATCAGTATGCTTACTCTACTCATATCCTCTGCAGAGTGGATATTAACAGGCATCAATGGGATATCAGCCCCGGCCAGTAGTGCCGCTTCAATGGCCTCTTCCTGACCAAAATCGTTGCGAATGGCTCCCATATCTAACGCATCGGTGATAATCAGCCCCTGGAAACCAATAGTGT